>DATEPD010000325.1:0-4407 GCA_035273365.1 Nitrospiraceae bacterium
GTAACGATAGCCCCTCAACCTCTTCGGATAGCTGGATCATTATGGCGCTCCTTGCACCCGAGAAGCCGTGAATACCGGGAGAAATCCTAGCACTTCTGAGCCCTCCTCCCGCCGATCATTCATCGCGCTGCAGCTTGGTGGTGTGCCCACTCTCAGTAACATAGGCTTTCACCTTATCGCCGGGCATGACCTTGTCCCGGTTCGTGCGCTCATCGACATGCAACCTAATTTCTTTTCCGTTCATATCTTTGACCCAGTACGATTTACCATCGATTTTCATCAGTGTCCCCTTCACGGTGCCTTTGCTTAAACGCTCTTCAATCATAGGTTTCACCTCTTTATCCATCATCGACTCGGATGTCGACTCGGCGGCTCCTACAATCTCAGTTCCCCAACCGAATGCCATCACGATACAGACTGACAAGATCAGTTTGGTCATGGTCTTCCCCCTGTTTGGTTGTCAATGCCCGTGAATCAGAAGACGGTCTTAGGACCGTTCTGCAACGACACGTTTTGGTTTGCGCTCAGAGCGACCTCAGTTTTCTGAAGCATCTAACTGTCTTGCATCGCTCGAATAGTGAATCCTGACCTCATATCAAATTCTCCTAGGCTTACTTAAATCGTTGAGATCTCCGTGCTCGCGAATTATGAGGGGCCATTCAACCGATGAGTGGGCCTCGGCGAAGAGCAACCCTCGCTCAACCGTGCTCGCAGTCTGCAGCCGCGTGCTCATTTCTGCGATCAGTCGATTTGCCCGATCGAATCCATAGCGCATGATTCTGATCGTTCATATCTGCCTCAATATGGTCTCCTTCATTTATGTCGGGCTTCTCAGTGGTCTGGTCGACCTGCAAATTCACTTCCTTACCGTCCTGCAACTTCACAAAGTAGGTATGGCCTTCCACTTGCAGCACTTCGCCCTGGATCATCTGAGCACCCTTCCGTTGATCTTGCTCGGCCTTCAACGCAGCTTGCAAAGCAGCTTGCCCATCTCTACTTTCACATGGGCCAACGCTTATGTGGTCAACAGCCGAAGCCGGATCATTCGCCAGCGTGGCAGCCCCCAGAACACCGAACAACAGCACCCCTAAACTTTTAGAAATAGTTGCCATGAGAATCTCCTCGGGTAAAAGCGCCCTGCCAGCACGGTGCACAATAACCGAGTCGTGGTTCAACCTCTATCGAACGAAATGGGATATTCCTGTCGGATCGAATCAACCGAGTGTCGTGTGTTGTACGACAGCGCCACCGAGACGTGTTACATGCGATCTCTCAGATATGCAGTGTCGTGGGAGTGGTGAAAAGAGTCGTGAAGCCATGACGCGCACGGTAAGACACTCACGGCAAGGACCAATACGGGCGCACGCTTGCAGCCATGGCAGGATCACACGGTAAACGGCGGGAGAATATTGGCGCGTGTTCTCGTCCCAGCAGTCATGCCATGGTGCTTGCTTGACCAATTATCTGACCTGCTGGTAGCCCGAGTGCACGCCACCTTCGCAACCGGCGGCAGGTTATAGCACTGATCGTTCACCTTTGCCTCAATACGGTCCCCTTGACGAACGGGTCCGGTATATTTCCTGATCAAGTAGGTATTGCGTTTAATGCGTAGCACTTCACCGTGAACTGTACGCTCTGTCGTGTGGTTGCATGCTATCGTTGGGGGTGCCTAATGTTACACTGGCGATCAACAATCTGGCGAAAGAACTGGAACAAATTGGAGCGAGGCGACATTATCACCGCGTATAACGGCATGTCGATCAACGACTCCGGCTATCTGCGGTCTTTGGTAGCAGAAACTGCGCCGGGAACAGCCGTGCGGCTTTCGGTCTGGAGAGACAGAACAGTGAAGGACGTCACGCTGACCATTGGAGAACAGCCCAAAGAAGTCGCATCGAGTGCAGGAAGAGGAACCGGCCACGGTGATCGTGTCTTGGCAGGAATCAGCGTTGAGGGCGGAAACCCCGGTCCATCAGACCGATCCAAGCTTCAGACAGAGCACAGCCCTCGCCTTTTATCTAGCGAGCGCACCATTGGCGATAACAAGAGAAAGAAGGCATCCCTCACGACATGGCCGCACAGTCTCGCCGCGCCTGATGATCTCCGCTGTACGCACTCAGATATGCGCGGAGCCGGTCTCTTCGAATGACTTGATCCCTGCGCGTCCAGCCAGCTCATTGAGTTTTTCGTGGACTGACTCGTTGTTATAAGTCTGGACTTCAGAGAGTGCCAGGCAATACTCCGTCAGCGCCTCCAGCCAGACCTTCTGATTCTCGCAGGTCAGAGGGCCTTTTTGGGCTTCATCGATTCTGAATGATGTCTCCTTGAGCTTGGCTGTTGCTTCCGCCAGATGTTTCGGTACTGACATAGTTCGCTCCCTTCTTAAATGGAGGGTCTCAAGTCTGTCTAGTCTTCAGCAATATGGACTAATGAGATGGAGGCGGAGTCATCTCGGCACCACCGCGAAGATCACCGCACGAAGACAAAGCACCTCTAGCTTATTTTTTATCCGGTTGCCTTGTTGCCGCCAATACCTGTTTTTGAGAGACTGTCCTACCACAGACGAGGCAGTAATAATTGCCACTCAAATAGCGGCCCGCGTCATCTGTTTCCAATTCCAGGGAGGGCGACAGATTAACGGAGTTGTCCGCCGTTTCCAGATGAACCGGAGGTGGGCTGCCAGACTATGCGTCAGCGGGTTCCCCTTTCGTTCCCGGGCAAGCAGCAGCTTAGCGTATGTTCGCCTTCTAGGAACTAGGAGGTACCCCAGTTTTGCGCGGTTCTTAACTAGAAATGGCTTTGACTTGAGCGGCGGCCCTTCTTGCACCTTCATTCGGTGTACCTCTACAATTAACCCAGCTTGCGAAGCTATTGATTTGCCCATTTGATTCAAGAACCACGCCCATCACTGCCAAATTGCCAATGATCAACTAACGAAGAAAAATCGTATGACACCACGAATGATCCTCTTGGTGGTCGTGACGGTGTTCGGATGGTTGCCGGCTGTTTTGGCCAGCCCAATTGAAGGAGATCTCTTCGGCTATCGGCTTGGATCGAGGTATCCGGTTACCGATCATACAAAGGGACGTTTTACTTTTATGGGAGCGGCCGTGCTCATGGCGGAGAAGCCGGAAAAGTCAGATGACTTCCAACGGGTCGAGATCAGTGCGAGTCCGAAGACATTTAGAATTGCGAACATATCCGGAGTCGCTGAATTTCCTGACGAAACGCAAGCGAAAGCGTTCGCGAGACAATACGCTGATTTGTTGGACACGACGCACGGAAACAAGTGTCCTTCGCTGAAGGCAGATTTAGGTGAATCGCTCATGCTCATTTGTGGAGGACAGTATGAGCTCACGGTGTCCTACTATGTTCCCGACAAAATTGATAGGAAGCACATGGTCCACGTCGGCCTGCGATTTGCCAGTGAGAGTATGGCAGGGAAGCAAATTGAAGCCCAAATTCGCCAAGAGATAGAGGAATTGATAGCAGAAGGGAAGAAGCCTCGATTTGAAAAGGCAAAGGAAGGGGAGAAGTTGCGGGGGCTCCAGTGAGCCAGCAGTGCTGCCCAGTGCGCTGGGAAGCAAGTGAGGTCGCCGAGAAAGTATTCTCAGTGGCCATCTTCTAAGGGACGCGATCAACTTCCGGTCGTGATGCGATCAGTCGAGAAGTCACATTGCTGGGCGACCGAGTGCCGTTCGGCAATGATTTGCTGTACGAGGCCTCCACCATCAAAGGCTTCATCTTGCATGTCGAAATTTGTGAAGACCTCTGGACGCCGATTCCCCCGAGCACCTATGCCGCCTTGGCGGGGGCAACGATTCTGACCAATCTCTCGGCCAGTAACATCACCATTGGTAAAACGGACTACCGGCGTGAGCTTTGTGCATCGCAATCGGCCAAGTGCATCGCCGCTTATCTCTATGCCGCGGCCGGTCCCGGCGAATCTACGACGGACCTGTCATGGGATGGCCACGCGATGATTTATGAGAACGACGAACGGCTCGCCGAATCCCAGCGATTTGCCGCCGAAGATCAAATCATTACGGCGGATGTCGATGTGGATCGGCTGATTCAGGAGCGGATGCGGATGACCAGTTTCAACGATGCCATCACCGACCATCAGGAACGCATCCGGCTCCTGCGACGCATCCCCGTGTCCTTCGAGGTGCCAATCGGAAAACTTCCCTTACAGCGGACCATAGAGCGATTTCCGTATGTCCCCAACGATCCAACGAAGCGCAATGCGCGTTGTTCTGAGGCTTACAACATCCAAGTCCATGGCCTGATGAAACGTCTGACCGCGACAGACATCCAGAAAGTGGTCATCGGCGTCTCTGGCGGACTGGACTCGACACATGCGCTGATCGTCTGCGCTCAGGCACTCGATCGGCTTCGCCTGCCGCG
>DATEPD010000326.1:0-6739 GCA_035273365.1 Nitrospiraceae bacterium
TTGGAAAACGGTCTCGCCCTCCGAATACTATCGCCTCCCTTGAGACATCCACTACATGTCCAGGAAAGAATGAGGTGTCAGCACTCAGTTTTCCAATGTTCCGCTCTGGTCACCTGCTATAGGCTCTCCAGCAGAATGCTCAAAAAGACCGTCCAGCAAGGCCGGGTCCCCGTTGAGGATTCTTGCGAGCTGAGAACGCAGCTGGCGGCCTTTTTCAGCATCCTGCTAGAGCGATTTTCCCTTTATCAGCGCGATCACACTCATCATCGTGACCTGATCGTCGTCGAATCCGCCATGCGTCGTGCTTTTCGATTCCTTGCCTGGCGCAGCCCAGGTCGAGACCGGTGCTAATTTCTGCGAGGCAATTTTGTCGTTGAAATACTTCTCCATGCCGAGTATCGGCGTCTTCTCTCCTTGTTCAAGCGATTGCGAGACCAGGTAGAGCAGCGAGTGGCTGTAACCAAGAATCGGCTTACACGTCGGATCCTTTTGCTCCATATCGTCGGATAGATGGAACTGATTGTAATGTTTAACCTTGCCGTCTTTGATGGCCCGAATCACGGTCTTCTCGAAGAGGTCGACTCGCACTGCCGGAGCCATAAAGTTTATGCTTTCGAACGTCCAACCCTGTCTTCCCAGCCGATCGACGACATGGCTGTGCAGGATCGATCCAGCCGAATGGCCAACGAGATGCAGTCGCACCTTGGACAGATCCGCAAAGTACGGCGATTGTTGGCAGGCCCTATAGAGCTTCATCCCGCCACTCTCGGCAGTATTGGAAATCGCGTCCGCATTCTGTTTCATCTCGCTCCAGATCGCCGTCCCCGGTGTCGCCAATAATTTCTCAAGCCGTTCATTCCACCAATTCTTGACGCCGTCGAACAACCCTCCCGTCGGGCGCAGCTGGCCCTCTATGACGTCTTCAAGACGAGACTTGAGCGTGGACCAGAGATCTGTTTCCCACATGAGAAAAATAGGAAAGATCTGGTGTTCATATAACGCCGGAATCCATTTCGCCGCCGTTTCTCCCGCAGTATCCTCGGACGTAAGACCACCATGGGCATAGATGGCGATGTCCACGGAGTCATTCTTGCCCAAGCCCCATGCTGTCCGAGCCATGCCGAGATGGTGGGTGACAAGTGCCGCGATGTCGGACTCCTGTGTACGGAAATCGCCGGTGTTGCTGAGCCGGCCGTTGTTCTCCATGTCGATAATGAATGGGCTGATCTCGCGTGTGCGTAATGAAGATTCGCGGGCAAGCTGCACCTTCTTACGGGCATCCAGACGCAGCGTCTTCGAATGCGCGATCTCCAGATGGAGTTCGGTCACCACGCCCAGTTGTGCCACCCAACAATCCATCGCATTGTCGAGCCAGTCTTCATACGCTAATACGGCACGGCCCTTTGTACCCCACTGAAGACCCCACGAGTTATGGACGATGAACCCATCTTGGTTATAGCCAACGATCGCAAAGGCATGGCCACCGTCGCTGGGGCTTGCCTTCCGAGAAGGAATCATCCAATACCCGCCTTTGCTATGTGAATTCTTAAATCCATCATCCCAACCGGAGTGGCAGACCGCGCTGGCATACAACACGCCGATTTCGTTGAGCGCGACGTGCATATCGGTGATCGACCGTGTGTCGACGCGGTAATAGGCCCCGAGAGGACGCTTCACGGCATCGAGCCACCAATCGTCTGCGGGCTTTGTCACGTGGCCTGTCGGCATCTGTTCTGAGGTCCACAGCCTGGTCGAGCAGGCACCGTGCTTGTACCAACCTTTCATCGCGCCGCGCAGACTCGATCCGGTATCGGCGTCCGGGGCGCCGGGAAACTCATCATAGCGCCGTGCCATTGAATACAACATGAAAGGGGATACGCGATTATCCATCTGCTTGCGCTTCGCGCTGTGCTGCAAGTGATACACGACGGTTGCCAGGGCAAAGCCCGTACAGGCATTGGTCTGGCCCTGATCGAGCACGGGGATGTTGGTCTTCTGATCACGCGCTAAGTCCGGCACCACTCCCACCGGCGGCATGTAGACCCTGTCACGCAGATCGAGTCGGTCGGGGACTGCAGTACGTTTTCGATCAGTCATCGAGCCAGACCGCTTCGCTTTTGTCACCGTCACATTGCTCTTCACCATGGAAATGTCCTTTCACGATGTAGACAGACACGAATTCAGGATCTGATCTTTACTGTGAATATTGAAGAAAGCGCGGCCCGTATTTTAGACGATTCCCTCACTCCGTCAAGTCGAACCAGTCGAATCACCCTATAAATACTGGCATTTCCATACTCTGACCGCACACTCCATCTCTACTCCTGAAGAATCGATCTCAAAGAGGTATGAGAGTGAGCGTATGGCGATTTGCGAGTATAAGAAATACGACATGTTCCAACATCGTTTGACTTCCCCTCCTCCGCCTCCTAGAATCCGGCCATGTCTTCGTCCTTCGTTCATCTCCACCTCCATACCCAGTTCAGTCTCCTCGACGGTGCGAATCAAATCGAGCCGCTCGTCCAGCAGATCAAAACGTTTGGTCAGCCGGCCGTAGCCATAACCGACCATGGCAACATGTTCGGGGCCATCGAGTTCTACCGCAAAGCCAAAGAGGCAGGCATCAAACCCATCATCGGCTGCGAAGCGTATATGGCTCCAGGCAGTCGCTTAGCTGCCAAAGACAGTGGCCTCGCCAACAATGACTACTATCACTTGATTCTCTTGGCGAGAAATCTGACCGGCTATCAGAATCTGATCAAACTTGTGAGTAAAGCATACCTTGAGGGGTTCTATTACAAGCCGCGAATGGATAAAGAGATTCTAAAAGAGCATCATGAAGGGTTGATTGCTTTGTCGGGTTGCTTGAGCGGCGAGATTCCCTACCTTATTAACCAAAAGAATATGGATGGCGCCATGGCTGTGGCGGGGGAATTTCAGGAAATATTTGGGAAGGAACATTTCTACCTCGAAGTGCAGGCAAACGGGTTGGACCACCAGCGAGTCGCAAATACCGGCCTGCTCGAGATCGCGAAGAAAATGGACATCCCGCTGGCCGGCACCAACGATTGCCATTATCTCAAGAAGGAAGATTATCGCCCGCATGAGTTGATGCTCTGCCTGCAAACCGGCAAGACCATCAGCGATCCGAATCGCATGAAGTTCGATACGGACCAGCTTTATGTGAAATCGACTGAAGAAGTCTCGGCTGCCTTTATCGAATTCCCCAATGCGGTCACTAATACCTGCCGGATCGCGGACAACTGCGAACTCCAACTGGTGCTCAACAAAACGCATCTTCCGCAATACACTGTTCCCGAAGGATTCACACGCGAAACCTATCTGGAACGCCTGGCGCTGGAAGGATTGGCGGCCAGATTACGAGAACGATCCAGTCAGATCTTGCCCGCCACCTATGAGCTTCGCCTGCGTGAAGAGCTGACGATCATCTGTTCGATGGGATTCGCCGGTTATTTCCTTATCGTATGGGACATCATCAAGTTCGCCCGCTCGCGCCACATCCCGGTCGGACCGGGCCGAGGCTCCGCCGCAGGAAGTCTCGTCGCCTATGCGTTGCGCATCACTGACCTCGACCCCCTCATCTATACGCTCTTATTCGAACGCTTCCTGAATCCCGAACGCATATCTCTCCCCGATATCGACATGGACTTCTGTATGGAACGCCGGGGCGAAGTGATCAACTATGTCGTCGACAAGTACGGCAAGGACCATGTGGCCCAAATCATTACCTTCGGGACACTCGGGGCGAAAGCCGCCATCCGGGACGTGGGCCGTGTGCTGGAAATTCCCTATGCCGAGGTCGATCGCGTGGCCAAGCTGGTACCAAATCAGCTCAACATGACGCTCCAGCAGGCCCTCGATCAAGAGCCGAAATTGCGCGATCTCGTCGAGACCGATACGCGGGTCAAAGAATTGATGGGCATCGCCCGTTCTCTCGAAGGACTGGCCCGACACGCTTCGACTCACGCCGCCGGCGTGGTGATTTCGGAAGAGCCGCTCACGGACCACGTGCCGCTCTATAAAGGCGCCAACGATGAAATCGTCACCCAATACTCGATGGGAGACGTCGAAAAAATTGGGCTCGTCAAATTCGACTTCCTGGGCCTCAAAACCCTCACGATGATCAAGCGGGCCGAGACACTGATCAATGAGCGGCGGCCCGACAAGCCTCCATTGGTCATGGAACAAGTTCCGTTCGACGACCCGAAGACCTTTGCCCTCCTCTCCTCGGGAAAAACTATCGGCCTCTTCCAGTTGGAAAGCTCCGGTATGCGCGACCTCCTGACCGGTCTGAAACCGGATCGCTTCGAAGACATCATCGCCATCATCGCACTCTATCGCCCTGGCCCGATGGATCTGATTCCCGACTTTATTAAACGAAAACAGGGCAAGATTCCGATCGTCTACGAAGTGCCTGAGCTCGAACCGATCCTGAAAGACACCTACGGGGTCATCGTGTATCAGGAACAGGTGATGGCGATTGCCAACAAGGTGGCGGGCTTCTCGCTCGGCCAAGCTGATATTCTCCGACGCGCCATGGGAAAAAAGAAGCCGGAGGAGATGGAGAAGCTGCGCGCGCAGTTCCTGGCAGGCGCCAAGACGAACAAGATCCCTGACAAGAAAGCGGACAAGCTCTACGAACTCATCCAGAAATTTGCAGGCTACGGATTCAATAAGTCGCACGCCGCCGCCTACGCCGTCGTCTGCTACCAGACCGGCTATTTGAAAGCGCACTACCCGACCGAGTTCATGGCCGCCCTCATGACGACAGACATGGGCAATGCCGACAAGATCGTCGGCTACTTCACGGAATGCCGCGACCTCAACATCAAGGTGTTGCCCCCGGATGTCAACGAAAGCCATAAGAACTTTACCGTGGTGGATCGCGCAATCCGGTTTGGCTTGGCGGCCATCAAGAACGTCGGCGAAGGGGCCGTCGAATCGATCATCGAGAATCGAAATGACGCCGGCCCGTTCAAGTCCTTCTTTGAGTTCTGTCGGCGGGTCGATCTCCACAAAGTGAACAAGCGCATGCTCGAAGGGCTGATCAAAACAGGCGCGTTCGATTCAACAGGCGCAAAACGTTCTCAACTGTCGGCGGTCCTGGATCAAGCCATCGAAAACGGTGCGGCCGCGCAGCGCGAACGGGATCTTGGACAGACCAATATTTTCGGCAATGACTTGAACGGGCAAGACGCTGCCGAACATCCGGCCATGCCGCCGTTGCCTAACATTCCGGAATGGGACCAAAGCGAGCGATTGAAGCACGAACGGGAGCTGACCGGCTTTTATATTTCCTCCCATCCGTTGGCCCGCTATGAAGCGACCATCAACGCGCTGGCCACGGCTTCGACCATCAGCCTGCTGGAATTGTCGGATGGTCGGGAGGTGAAACTCTGCGGAATCATCACGAGCGTCAAGAGCATGTTGACCAAAAAGGGAGACCGAATGGCCTATCTCTCTTTGGAAGACCTCCAAGGCATGGTCGAGATCATCGTCTTTCCTGATCTCTACAAAAATGCCTCAGATCTACTTGTACCGGAACGTCTTGTTCGCATTACGGGTACCGTGGACCGGGGAGACAAAGGCACGAAGATTCGAGGGAGTAAGATCCAGCCGCTCGCTGAGGTGCAAGCGCAGACGATCAAGCGAGTCCATATTCGACTGACGGATCACCCAGACATTCCGGAACGGTTACCGCAGCTCCGCGAGGTGTTTCTGCGCCACCCGGGAAGCACGTCCATCTCGCTAACGTTACGGATGGATTCCACGCTGGAAGCTGAGACGGCCCCACTTCCGCACGTGACCATTACCCCTAGCGAACGATTTGTGGCAGATGTTGAAGAAGTGCTAGGCAAAGGGGCCATTTTTCTGCTATCGTAGACCCTCGTTCAGGGTAGGGTGCCTGTAGTCCATCCCCGAGGATCAATCTTTAAAGATGCCCTATGCGCGACTACCTCGAGTTTGAAAAACCGATTCGCGAGATTGAAGAAAAGATCGAAAAACTCGCAGCCGCTCCTGCGGGAAAATCGACTCCTCAAGATGAGATCCGCAAACTGCGGATGAAATTGGCCCAGGTCGAACATACCCTCTACAGCAAACTGACTCCCTGGCAGCGAACACAACTCGCCCGGCATCCCCAACGACCCAGCACTCTCGATTATATCGGTTATCTATTCAGAGACTTTCTCGAGCTCCATGGGGACCGTGCGTTTGGCGACGATCGTGCCATCGTCGGAGGCTTCGCGACATACAACGACCGGTCGATCATGGTGATCGGCCATCAGAAAGGGAAGACCCTCAAAGAACGGATGCAACGGAACTTTGGCATGCCGAATCCAGAAGGTTATCGAAAAGCCCTGCGGCTCATGAAGATGGCCGAGAAGTTTAGGCGCCCCGTCGTGACCTTTATCGACACACCCGGCGCGTATCCCGGAATCGGCGCTGAAGAACGCGGCCAGGCGGAAGCGATTGCCCGCAATCTTTTTGTGATGTCTCGGCTCGCAGTCCCGATTATTTCCATCGTCATCGGTGAAGGTGGCAGCGGCGGAGCACTCGCATTAGGTGTCTCAGATCGCGTCCTTATGCTGGAACATGGTGTCTATTCAGTTATCTCTCCAGAGGGCTGTGCCGCTATCCTGTGGGACGATCCAACGAAAGTTCCTGATGCTGCCTCTGCCCTGAAAATGACGGCGAAAGACCTGGTCGACCTCCATAT
>DATEPD010000327.1:0-3900 GCA_035273365.1 Nitrospiraceae bacterium
GAAAGCCGCTGCTGATCGTGAAGAAATAGCTCCCGCAGTTGGATCAACGCAGCTTCAATCGTCCGTGGATACACATGATCGGATAGGGCCTGCAAGACCTGTGAGGAGACGAAACGATTCAGATTCTTGACGGTGGGCAGACGGGCGAAGGCATCGCGCGTCGCGAATTCGATCGGACGCGCGACACGATCCAGCCATTGCTGAAACCGTTCAGATGGATTGGGCTCGGAAGAGCGCCGTATCACAGCGGAAGATCGTATCATAGGCTCTCCGCCTCCTCAACGAGCAGGATGGAGTCTGTCTGGTCTGTTCGGTCTATCTGGTTTATCCGCCAAGTCTGTTCAACTAAATAAACCGGACAGACAAAATAGACCTGATAGACCAGACACCCCCCTCTCTCGTCTCGCCTGGTCAATTTGCTGACAATTCTTTGTCGCGCCTTCCCAGGGTGATACATTGAATTTCATCCGAATGGGGCCAGTATGTACCGTTACAATATCTCTCACATTTTGTACTCCATTGCCTGCCTGATCGGGCTATTCCTCGTCTATCAAATCTGGTTCAAACCAGGCTATTTGCCTGCGCCACCAACCCAGCCCGATGCCGTCGCAGAACAGTCCCCGGAGCCTCAGTCTGAGCCGCCTCATGATATTCCATCGGAACCAAAACAGACACGCGTAATCGATTTCAGCGTCGTTCCGGATACGGCTCACCACAAACTGTTGGAGACCCTCCGCGACGAGATAGAAAAAGGGAACGTCAAATTCGTGGAAACAAAACTGGCCGATCTCCCGGCATCTCTCGCGACTGACCACACCACACGCCCCTATGTGGCCATCCTCTGGAACAATCTTGGCATTCAACAGGAAAAAAGTGGCGGGACTGCGGTCTCAATCAAAGCCTTCAAGAAGGCCGCATCACTCGATGCCAAGAATCCCGTCGTCCAACTGAACCTCGCCCATGCCTACTGGGAACTGCGAGACCCGGCCATGACGCAGGATTTTCTGGAAAAACTGATCGCTCTGGCACCGAAGGAGCCCTTTCCCCATCTTGCGTTGGCAGACCTCTTTCAGGAACGGGATCAGCTCGGCGAAGCGGCTCGCCATCTCGATCAAGCCGCAGCCCTCTCAGGCAAAGATCCCGCCGTGCAATCCTATCTGCGAACTGTCACAGCCAAAGTTCGTCACACTGAGAAGAGCGAAGAGCGACTCACCAGCCGAGACAGCGCACACTTTACTGTCAAATTTGATGGGGAAGCCGACCAGGCTATCTGGGCCGTTGTATTGGAGATTCTTGAAGAGGCCTATCGGGAGATCGGCCAAAAATTCGGGCACTTTCCGTCCAAAACCATCGTGGTCGTTCTCCACGCCAAGTCTACGTTCCAAAGCGAGACCGGCAGCCCCATGTGGGCCGATGGTCTTTTCGATCCCGTACTTGGGCGCATCCAGGTTCCCGCACAGGACGCCTTGGCAGACCGTGCATGGCTCACGCGCGTGCTGCGACACGAGTTCGTGCACGCGCTCCTGCACGACCAATTAGGCCCCGACGGGAGCGCCGTGCCAACCTGGCTCAATGAAGGCTTAGCCATGGAATTGTCCGGGGATCGCTGGTCGGATCTCGATCAGGTTATGAAACAGGAGTTTACGCTGGTTCCTCTGCCTGCCTTGGAAGGGGCGTGGGGAGGACTGTCCGGTGATGCTGCGACCGTGGCCTATCTGGAGGCACACTCGGCCGTGCATTACCTAATCGACCACTTTGGCATGCATCGGATGCAAGAGCTCCTCACACACATCAAGGCGAAACAGGCGCTCTCTGCCGCCATGCAATCGCAGCTCTCGCTGTCATACGAGCAATTCCAGTCCAGGTGGATGAATCAGTTACAGGAGCACGGAAAGAAAAGCTAACAACCCTCTTCCGCCTCGTGTGACTAGATCACTTCCTTTTTCATCTGGTCGGGCTCCTCACCAGGCCACACCGGCAGGTTCTCCGCTGCAGCATCGTGTCCGGATGCCAGATCTGTCTCTTCCACGGTCGGCTCAATCGTGTCTTCCCACATGATCTGCCGGCCCCGGTCATCCATCATTCGGATGCGAAACTCGATCTGCTGAGATAGGGCCGTCAACCCTTCCGCCTGACTGACGACAGCCCTGCTGACCCGTTCTGTACGTACAACGTTGCCGGCCCCGGCTGAGAAATGATCGGTCCACACGAGCTCTCCGGTTATCGAATCGACGGCACGAAGGAAAAACTGGGGTTGACCATCGAAGGCGCCTTGGTTGCGTACCTGGGTTACGGTCGCCTGTGGCGCGACAAGTTGGGCCGCGACTCGATGGGTAGAATCGGATTCTTGATCGCCGGCATTGAGATTCAAGAGACCTTCCCAAAGAAACCGGCCCGTGGCCGCGTCATAGACGCGGAGCGTGAACGCTGAAAGTCCGTCGGCTCCCGGGCCGACTCCGCCTGCAAAAATCCGCTCACGCGGTTGACTGTCCATTGACGCGGCGTCTTCTCTCACGTTCAACTCATAGGTTTCGTCGGAAAGAATCGCGCCGTTCTCTGCATCATAAGTTTTCACAGTAATCGTTGACGTTTCAGCATTCTCATACCCAACACCAGCTGAGACGACATTTCTGGGTTTCTCCGGCGCGAGAGACGAGAGGTCTGCAGTCCAAGCTGTCAGTGGAAGGACGGTGCCAATTAGGGCGGATGCGATCACTGTCACAACGTAGGAAGCTTTCCTCCTCTGCTCATTAATCCACCGACTCTGACACACCGACATATACTCGCACCCAACCGATCTGAACCACTCCCTCACACACAGGCACTGATTGATCGTCATGTGCGGTCCTCCCTTGCTTCTCTGCGGAGTCTCACATTGGCCCGATTCAGGGTAAATTCCCCACTGTGGGGGAAAAACCCACCGAAAGAGGGGGTGCGTCCGGGAAGATGGAAATACGATAGGTTGAGGTCGAGGCCAAGGTTGAGCGAGGATCAGATTCTTTCCATCTCAGCCTTGTCCTCAGCCTTAGCCTTCAAATTGCACTGCAGAAGGATTGGATCGCGAGCGGTAAAGGGCTTATTTTTGAGAGGTTTCTGGATTCGATGGAGAGGGATTTTGAGAGGCCTCCACGAGTGGAACCGTGCCAAAGATTGAATATCGGTACCGGGCCACAAACCAATACAACAGATAACCGAATGGTTTCACCAAAGGGAAGCTCAAAAGGGCTGCGAGCGCCCGGCCACCCTTGACACCCGGCAAGAGGGAAAGAAAGGCATCGAGCCCACGGGCAATTTCCCCGTTAGGGCGAACCAGAAAAGCGGCATTAGGACGACCTGGTCGATAACTCTCCCGCAAGGCCTGCTTGGCTTCTTCACTCTGATACGGAACCATCCGTATCGGGGTGGCATCAGCATGGGTCTCCAGCCGTTCAAGCCCCTGCTTGGCGGTGACACAGAGGCGGCATTGCCCGTCATAGATCAGAAGACAGGTTTGAGCAACTCTGTCGGATGGACCTGCCATCGCCGCAATCCCTCGCAATCTCTCACTCACCGCAATTAGCATCCTACATCATGCTGCGAAAAAACCATTTCGGCACAGCTGAACTTCAAAGGCCTGCACTCCTAAGACACGAGGGGCGCCTCCCCGCAGGATGCTCAAAAAGCCCGTCCAGAAAGGCCACAGGCAAGCCGAAACCGGAGGAGGGTACCGACCGCACTTCGTGGGGCCGTTCGCCCGTACAATAGATCTTGGCGAACGGAAAAACCCCTCCAGCACTCCCGACCTCTGAGAATCTCAATCGGTACGTTGAGGATTCGATGCGTCGAGAACGCTGCTGGCGGACTTTTTCAGCATCCTGCTGTTGCTGTACGGAGGAGACGCGCGTATCATCCCATTCATGC
>DATEPD010000328.1:0-2175 GCA_035273365.1 Nitrospiraceae bacterium
TCGCCACCCCATTGCGCAGCCCGTTCTCGCATGCCAAGTAGCCCCAAGGAGTTCTGGTTGGCCAGGGTAGAGTCTGGAATCCCTCGACCGTTATCGCACACTTCGAACACGAGCCAGCCGGGGGTAATATCCAAATGGATGCGGATGTTGGAGGCGTGGGCATGACGCACCACGTTGGTGAGGATCTCCTGATAGATACGAAAGATCGCCGTGGCTTGATCCGGCCCGATTGGAATGGGAACCAGCGGCATCGACCACTCACATCGTATCCCGGTTCGCTTCTCAAAATCACGTGTCTGCCAGTCGAGGGCGGCTGCCAGGCCGAGTTCATCCAACACACTGGGCCGCAAGGTAGTCGCAATCGCACGCACCGTCTGGATCGTGACTTCAAGCTGCTGCATCGTCCCCTGGATCCGCTCGAGCAGCAGCCCCCGAGTCTCAGCCGTCTCCGGAATGGAGAGCCGTCTTGCCACCCAGGACAGATCAAGCTTCAAACTGGTCATGGCCTGCCCCAACTCATCGTGGATCTCACGGGCGATCCGTGAACTTTCTTCTTCCCGCACCGATTCTAATCGTTTCGCCAAGGCCCGCAGTTGGTCTCGGGAATGGCTGAGTTCGAGCCCAACTTGCTTGCGTTGTGTCATATCGGCCATGAGCCCTAGCACTCCGCAAATGGTGCCGCTTGAATCCCGCAGGGGTGCTGTCGACAGGCTGATATAGACAGGTGTTCCGTCCTTCTTGTATCGCACCACTTCCAGATCTGTGAAGGCCTCGTCTTTCATGACGCGTTCTCGCAAATACCGGTGCTCGTCCGATTGTTCAGGTGCCACAGTCGGAAGGGGGCGCCCCAACACTTCGTCTTCGCGCCAGCCGAAGATGTGTTCCGCTCCAGGATTCCAGAGCTGGCAGAGTCCATCGGCGTCAAGGATCACGATTCCAATCGGCGACGAGTGGATGAGTGCCGTGAGCCGATCGTTGGATTGCCGGAGTTTATCCTCAATCTCCTTCTGCGAGGTAATATCGATCAAGATGCCAAGGATCTCCTTCGCGGTGCCGTCCGAATTCTTCTGAAGCACGCCATTGTCGAGGAACCAGCGATAGGTCCCATCGGCGACTCGCCATCGATATTCGGTACTCACGGTGCCTGTTTCGGTGATTCGCTGAAATGCGAGCAGGACCCGCTCACGATCAGCTGGATGGAGACGCGACGCCCAGAGGTCCGCATCCTGCAGGAAGGCGGTGCCGGGAAACCCGGTGATCACGTCGACATTGTCGCTCACCCAGAGCGTTCCGAAATTCCCTGCTGCAAGAGCGGAATAGGATGCGACCGACAATGTCCGCATGATCAGAGCTTGTTTGGTTTCACTTGCCCTCAGCGCCTCCTCGGCCCGTTGACGCCTCGAGAGATCCAACTTGTAGACCCCTCCCGCTCCCAATACGAAGGCCAGGACTAAGAGACTTCCTCCGCCCACAAACATGATGGTTGATTCGGCCAATGCCGTGCTGCGTTTTGAGTGCTCCGATATCTCCCCGACCTCGTCATCAATAGACTCCTTGAGGAGCCGATGAATCTCCTCGATGTCTCGGCTGCTTTGGTCTGACTGCATTAACGTACGTGCCGTCGCGATTCCCTGAGTCCGGGCTACAGTGATCGACTGTTCGGCAACGTCAAGCCGGCTTACGACCAACTTCTCGAGTCGGTTGAGATGTTCCTGGTGGCGGGGCGTATCTGCCGTCAACTCTCTGGCCTGCTTGAGTTTGTCTCGTATCAGGTTCACCGCTTCGTGGTAGGGTTCCAACAAGATCGGTTCCCCGGAGATCACATAGCCACGATGGCCGGTCTCGATATCATCAATCAAGGTCCTAATGTGTTCGAACGTCAAACGGATCTCATGGCTTCGGGCAACGTGAGACGCTGTTTGCATGAATCCGGTCGTGCTTCGGTAGACGACCACTGTCATGCTGAGGAACAGCAGAAGCGCAATCCCTAAGCCGATCCAAATATGTTTCTCACGAGCCATCTGCATGCTATCAATTCTTCGAGTCGGTTAGATCAAATCCCGCATCTCCATACAAGATTTCCTCCGCATGCGAGACAGCATCTCATCATGTACGTGCGCATATCCAAATGCTCGTTTACAACGTGTGACGCGTATTCCGCACAGTACCCTAATG
>DATEPD010000329.1:0-2462 GCA_035273365.1 Nitrospiraceae bacterium
CGCACACGGGAAAAGAGCTGTTCCAACAGCTCGGGTTGGGAGGGTGAGAAGGGTACGCCTCAGTCGTCCCGCTCCCTGCGGCCTTGTCACAGAGCCTTTTTGAACAACCCTGAGAAGAAGACATCCCTGCCAACACGACCCGCTTGTTCATCGTTGGTCATCGCAGTAGAGTGAGAAGTCCCCGAACATTCAACTTCCGCAAGGAGGTTTTCATGGGTGCGATCGGCCGGAGGGATTTTCTTGTTCGTAGCGGCCTGGCCATCGGCGCGACGCTGCTTGCTGCCGAGACCCCCATTTCCACTGCCGTCGCCAACTCACCACCTCTGAAGCTCGACAGCTGGCAGACGGTACGCGCGCAATTTGAACTCTCCCGTGACTTTATTCATCTAGCGGGATTCTTTCTCTCGTCCCATCCCGCCCAAGTCAGAGCAGCGATCGAACGGCACCGGCGAGGATTGGACGCAGATCCCATTGGCTATTGGTTCGAACAGGAGGAAAAGCAGGAGGCGGCAGTATTGCGGGCCGCCGCAGATTACCTTGCGGTCGATCCGACGGAAATTGCCCTGACTGACAGCACGACGATGGGGTTGGGCCTCCTCTATGGTGGCCTCATGTTGCGCGACGGTCAGGAAATCCTCACAACCGTGCACGATCATTATTCAACCGAAACGTCCTTACGGCTCAATGCAGAACGTACAGGAGCCACGATACGCAGGATCCCACTTTATGATTCGCTCAAGAATGTGTCGCATCTTGAATTACTCGACAATCTGATCAAGAACATTCGATCCAACACCCGTATCGTTGCAGTAACTTGGGTCCATTCGAGCACCGGGTTGAAGCTCCCGATCCAGGAAATGGCCCAGGCGATTCGCAAACTGAACGAATCCCGTGCAGAGCAGGATCGAGTCATCTTCAGCGTAGATGGAGTCCATGCGCTGGGCGTCGAAGATTTCCGCCTCTCCGACGTGGGGTGTGATTTCCTGGTCGCAGGGACGCACAAATGGATGTTCGGTCCACGAGGGACCGGCCTTGTGTGGGGACATCAGCAAGCCTGGCCTGTGGCCAACGCCATCATTCCCACCTTCAACACCCAAGCATTCGATGCATGGATGGGAGTCAGTCCGTCGAAAGATTTACCGAAGTCCGTCTACATGACACCGGGTGGTTTTCATGCCTTTGAGCACCGCTGGGCGCTCGATGAGGCCTTCGCATTCCATCGGGCGATCGGTAAGGCGCGCGTGACCCAGCGAATCTATGAACTGAATCAGCAGATGAAGGAAGGTTTGGCGAAGATGCCGCACGTCACGTTGCACACGCCGATGTCGAAAGACCTGTCAGCAGGCATCGTCTGCTTTGAAGTGGCAGGGATGACGCCACGTCATGTGATCGAGCGGCTTCGGCACAGGAAGATCATCGGGAGTGTCACGCCCTACGCGACGCAGTATGCGCGGTTGGCGCCAAGCCTCCTCACCCTAACGAAGGACATTGAACAGGCGCTCGAGGAAATTCTGAAGTTGCGGGTTTGACAGAGTAAGGATGGTGATGTCTCATCAATCCCTCAGAGAGCTCCCTCGGGAATCTGGTCCAGCTTATAGAAATCAATCGGGTCGAGTCGGCGCTGAGTCGTTTGAGTCGGCTCGCTGCCCTTCGTAAAGAGCTCGACGGTACTAGGCTGTCCCTCCTGCTCGTCCTCAAGCAACCCCGTCGCTGGATCCACCTTGACGAACGTGATGCCTTCCGGGATGGTAAAGGCCATGACCGGCAGTGGCTTCAGCGCTTTTTGCATAAAATTGATCCAAATAGGAAGCGCGGCATGCGCCCCCGATTCCGTTTCGCCGAGTGAACGTCGATCATCAAACCCGACATAGACGCCCGTGACCAAGTTCGGTGCACCACCGATAAACCACGCATTGATAAACTCGTCCGTGGTGCCAGTTTTCCCCGCAATCGGCCGCCCGATCATTTTGGCCGCCTGACCGGTTCCCTTTTGGATCACGTCTTCCATCATGTTCGTCACCAAATAGGACGTTTCTTTGGAAATCACTTGTAGCGCTTGCGGCTCCGCCTGCTCCAACACTGTTCCCGCGTTGTCCTTCACAAACAAAATCGCATACGGCTCCGCACGGCTTCCCTGGTTGAGCAACACGCTATAGGCAGAAGTCAATTCCATCAATCCGACCGAGGATGAGCCCAGCCCCAGCGACAGATCTGCCGCCAGCGGACTGGTGATCCCGACCGTTTTCGCAAAATCAATGACATTTTTGACGCCAACCTTATCAAGCAACCGGACCGTCGCCAGGTTGTGGGAATGAGCCAACGCATCCCGCAAACTCACCATGCCATGGATTTTCCTTCCATAGTTTTCCGGCTTCCACGTTTTCTCATCCTGTTCCTGCTCATAGACGACCGGGGCATCGAGGATCACTGACGCGGGGCTCATCCCCTGACTCACGGCCGTC
>DATEPD010000330.1:0-3359 GCA_035273365.1 Nitrospiraceae bacterium
TATCGCGATCATTTCGATCGCCATGAAGATCCTTTTCGTTTTTATACGTCCGCACCTTGTATAGCGGCCTCAACTTGGTCGAACAGGAATTCTTATCAGGGGTCTCAGGATTACCGAACCATTGTGAACGACGATCGCACGCCCCTTCAGAGACCACGACCCCCTCGGCTTCCCCCGCCCGCTCATCCGCAACCACCGGCACACGTTCGATCAGTTCTTTTGCAAGCTTCCTCGAGTTCAAATACTCTTCAAATCGCCGTATTTCCTGATCCGGATCTGTCGCCTCATACGCGTAGGATGCAAGCCACTTCACCGAGCCGTCGCTTAACGGAGTTTGATCATCTAGGAAGCAGGCTAACTGCTTGACCGTGCGATGTAATTGTTGTTCGAGTTCGATTTGAAAATCACGAACAGTCCATGATGGTCCCGCTGAACCATCTTTTAAGTGAAGTGTTCCGATGACGCGGTCCACCTCTGATTTCAGCACCACCGTGCAGGGGGGAGTCTTATCGACGCCGTCTAACTCGATCGCAATTGAGTACTTCCTGTCGTGATAGCCAGTGGTACAGGCTTGCAGTAATACACAGAGTCCAAAGGCAACGAAACCCATTTTCTGCCTACTGACCATCGCCATATCCTCCTCCCACACGGAACATACTTACATTCACTGTCGGCACAGTACGCAGAGTAACTCGCGCGGCAGATTCTCCGCCGAATCGCCTGCTCCGTCAAGACAGAATTCGTGAGTTGCCCGGTAAATACTGGTATTTCAACTGTCGCGAGGATACCGATGCTCCCCCACCGAAATCCTTCTGGGACCTCGAGAAAGGAAATGTCCCAGGAACCGGTTACACGTATCGATAGGGTGTGATGCCACCAAACCTTCCACGCGGCAAAATCCTGTCTGGCATGAGTTCGCACAGTATGGTAGGTTCACCAGGGCTTAGGAATCTGTCCGAGAGTTGATTCATGATGCGTGCAGCGATTCTTGCCGCAGGCGCTGTTGCACTCGCCCTCCTTGGTGTCCTCTGCCTACCACGCCACCTTCCCCCAGCAACCGCATCGAGAGCCCTCACCCCTGCCAGCTTTCATGCACATTTAGAGCACGGGACTCTGACTCTCCGTGGTTCGCTCCCCAGTGAGACCAGCAAGACTGCAATCCTTCAGCGAGCCCAAGAACTCTATGGCGCACCACCCGGACGCATCGTCGATGAGTTGGCCGTAGATCCTGGAGTGGAATCTGCCGCCTGGATCGGCAATGTTCCCAAGGCCCTCCCCATCTTGGGGCACCTGACAGAACGTGGTTCCATCATCATCGACGGGCGTTCGCTGGTCCTCAGCGGTCAAGTCGCCAGCGATCGTGCCAAAGCCACCGTGTTGCGGGAGGTTGCCCCTCTGACCCAGATGGGCCTCGTAGTGGAAAATCATATTCTGACAGCTCAGCTCCCGGTTCCCTCCTCTTCGCTCCAGAAGAAATTGAATGAGGTTCTCTCGCACGCATCCATCGAGTTTGATTCGAATACCGCGACGATCACACCCCGTAGTCGGGCCACATTAGACCAACTGATTACCCTCTTACGCCGTGCCCCCCACACACCCATTGAGATCGGCGGTCATACGGACAAGTACGGCGCACCGGACTATAACCTGCAACTCAGCCACCAGCGCGCCGAAGCTGTGCGGCACTACTTCACCAGCCATGGTTTGACGAACCAATTCACCCCCGTCGGTTATGGCGCCTCACGACCACTGTCGGAGGCACAGACGCGGGACGGCCTTCAACACAACCGCCGCATTGAATTACGCGTGAAAGGAGGTGGCAACCTATGACCATACTCATCGGCCAAATCGTGGGATGTCTCCTGGTCGCAGCGGGCATCGGCGGCGTGGTCGGATGGCTTCTGCGGCACCTGTCTGTCCGCCAAATCACCCTACAGTTTAGGGAGATCACCACCACCCTTCGCCTCAAAGGACAGATGCTGGAGAAGGCGCAGCACGAGCTGAAAGTCCAGGCCGCGTCGATCTCCATGCTCGAAAGCAAGGTGATCGAATCGGAGGCACTTGACCAATCCACCCGGCAGGAACTCTCGGCGCAACAGGACCGTCTCGAGGCGCTTCAACAAGAGCTGGCTAGTCGCACACAACGGTTGATGGCCTTGGAAGCGGCCGAAGCCTCTGTTCGCCTCCGCGCGAGTGAGTATGACGCGGCGGCTGCAACACAGGCGGAAGAAGTCCGACAATTCCATCTCGCACGCCAGAAGGCCGAAAAGGCACTCGCCTCTCAAGAGCAAGAACAGCGCGACCTTCAGCGCCGCATTGCCGAGTTAGAAGCCGCCGTCGCAGAAGCCGATCAGCTACGCGCACGCGTGGAGGAACTCGAGCCGGCTCAAGGACGGGTCCATTGGCTTGAAGTGCAACTCTGCGATCAAGACATCGAGCATCGGGCCGCGCTACACCAACTCGAAGGCCAACTAGCCGACCGAGAACACCGAATCGGTGAACTCGAACGTGTCCAGCCGCAGTTGAAGGAGCAAGAAGTGGCACTGATCCAGCGGGAGGCGAAATATACCCAGACCATCACCCAACATGAAGTACAGATCGCCAAGTTACATAAACAACTCACAGCACTGGAGAAACTCCGAAGCCAGCTCCTGCTTGATGAACAACTCCTGCGCGAACGCGACGAACGGATCGACGCCCTGCAGCATCAAATCCAAGACCTGGAAACCCAACAGCAACGCCTGGCGGATCAGGCGAAGCTAGTGGGAGAAAAGGAAGAAGAGAATTCCCGCCTTCGAAAACGCCTCGTCGAAGTCCGAGCCGCGCTCCGCATCAAGACAAATGGAGCAGGCGTGGCTCCTCGCCCGACCCGTCAAAATGGAAGCCAACTGAGCCTAGAGATGGAACAGGCGAACCCGGCGAAAGTCGAGCAGAAGGACGACTTGAGTAAGATTCACGGGATTGGTCCCGTCTATGCGCGGACCCTGAACAAGATGGGCATGCGCACCTACATCCAGATTGCACGCTGGAAGCCGGAGGATATCGCCAAAGTTGCAAAGAAGCTCTACACCGCCCCCGAACGGATCAAGCGGGACAAATGGATTGACGAAGCCAAAAAAGAGCACTATCGCAAGTACGGCGAGCGCCTCTAGCAGGATGCTGAAAAAGGCCGCCAGCGGCGTTCTCGCTTCACTCAGAGGTTCAACGTACCGAAGCGTACGCCTCGCCTCTTCGCTTGCTGCGGCCTTGCTGGACAGCCTTTTTGAGCATCCTGCTGATTCGGAGCACACTTTATCCTGAAGCGGCATTCGCAAGCGGCGAGAGGCAAGGGCCCTTCACGAATCCTGTGCTACGAGCGA
>DATEPD010000331.1:0-3901 GCA_035273365.1 Nitrospiraceae bacterium
TGTACGATCTTGCAACTCACTCCTCTTCACCCCTCACAAATTAGCCGAAAACCTTGGCTTCTCACGCGCAGCTCGGCTATACCCATCGGGCGTAATACGGAACGATTTCGGTTCAACCTCGGGTGGAGCAATTGCCCTGGCTTTGGCTTCGTTGCACTTCCTGGTTCCACATAGAGCGCCACTCACGTATGGATCTCCCACGTCGACTCCCTCTGGTGACGTTCAACGGATGGGAGAATCCTATAATTAGGCTTCGACGTCAAGGACAAAACCCAACATGCTGCCGGGTGAGGCTACTTCCCCCATTGAGCAAGTGGTAGAATGTCGTTATCTAAAATCGATATGCATGCACAACTATGAAAACACGGATAATCATTGCCATCTTGTCCCTTGGATTCCTTGGACTCTTCACAGCCTGGCCAACCACCGCCACGTCTCCTTACACTGCCATCATCATCGATGGCGGGTCACCCTATTTCGTCCCGAAATCAGCCACCGTATCCAGCGGAGCCCCCATCAGATGGGAAAACCCCACTGCCACTGAACACACAATTACCCACCTGGGTTGTCTGGAAGATGGGAGCGCCTGCGCATTCGACTCCGGAATCATCCTGCCGAACGGCACCTTTACACTTCCAGGGTTGGCTCCCGGTCGCTACCCCTATCTCTGCCGAATCCATCCCATCATGCACGGAATCGTGACCGTCAGCGACTCCTTCGTGCCTTCGCAGCTCTAACATCCTGCTCTTTCGACCCACAGTCCTTGCGAGAATCCCAGCCCGTCGTGTAGGCTGCGGGCGCTCAACCAGATTACATCAGTCATGAAGCCAGCTGTTGCCACTCACCAACCGCTCAACCTTACCGGGGAGACGCTCAGTCGCCTGGCCTGGCACATCCCCGATCTTGTCACCTATCAGCACAACGCAGACGAATGGTGGTTCGCCCCCCTCGATGACAACCTACCGATCATCCGACTGAATCGCACAGGCCTGGAGATGTTACAGGCGATGAATGGCCACGCCACCGTCGGGACGCTGGTGGAAAAATACGGGCCCCGGGTCTGCGGACCGGACGGACAACCGGGACGTTGGCATTTGGAACATTGGGCCTTGCCCATCTACTCCCTGTGTTACTACGGCACAGAACCTCCGGGCGGCCACCGCCACAAGGCCAAGTGGGATCTGCTCCTCCAACAGATCCGGGAAGGCTGGTCAGGACAGGATGGGTTTGAGGGAGAGGACCATCTTGAAGACTTTCATCGCCATGAACTGACCGACACCGGTGAAGATGACGGCCACTTCGATCTGATCGAAACTACCGTGTCACATCTCTTCCGAGAGCCGAACGACACGCTCAACGGCTTGACCTATGGCCGACTACTCATGCGGCAATTGCGAAAACTGGGCTGGTTCGCGCCCAAGCCTCACATCATTGTCGAGGTGGGTGGCGGACTTGGATACCTCGCTCGTGAGTTAGGCAAGGAACTCTTGCCGTTTGAAAAGCAGACCATCCGGTACATCTCGCTCGACATCACACAACCCTTTCTCTCGTTGCAAGTCACCCGTGCCAAGGCCGGAGGCTGGGGCGGCATCGGCACCCGCGCCAACGGCGAGCGGCTGCCTTTCAAAGACAACTCTGTCGATCTCGTCATCGACAACGAGAACATGGCCGACATGACGCCGGCGAAGTTGACGAGGAAAGAGCTTCTCGAAGGAACAGGTGACAAGCCGCAACATCAGGAGGCGTTGGATTGGATCAGACGTGTACGGTTGCCGCTGGGCACAGACCTGCCCGAAGACGTCATCTTCAACCTCGGCCCTTTTCGATTCGTGGCGGAATTGTGGCGTGTATTAAAACCAGGCGGCAGGGCGTTTCTGACTGAATTCGGGATCGAAGAGGGCTGGCCGGCCCCGGTCAAGCTGCCGGGCCATACGGAGTACGAAGTCCAGTATAGCCACCTGCGACAGGCTGTACGCTGGCTCGGCTTCCAGGAGCGCTATCTTTCACTCCCCCAGTTTCTTGCCATCAAACCGGATACCAAGGTCCTCTGCACCGGCGCGGCCTATACCATCCAGCGGTTCTGCCAGGTCATGAACAAGCCGTTCATCGTACGAGCCTACACCGAGAAGGAATTACAGCAGGCCCTGGGCGACATGCTCCCGAAACTCCACGGCTGCCACTACCACGACGTGGCCGATCCCGCCTGGTTCGGCCTCATCGACTTCAAAGTCTTGTTACTCGAAAAACCTGGCGGGGCTCCAAAAGCAAGTTTCTCAGAAAACAAAGGCTATCGGTGGTATTCCCAGAAGTAGGGGGAAAGGGGCAAGGAGATAAGGGGTAAAGATTCGTTTGGATCGCCCGCTCCCACCAAGGAAGCGGGCAGCTTCAGTCCCTTCTGAACATAGGACCAAGTTCCAAGAATCCAAACACTACGGAGTTTTCGCACATCGGAACCCGGTGCCGTAACCCTTGAACGACGGCAAATGGACCTCCCGATCCGCGGAACGAAGGTCTTTCGGACCGCTGCCCCATGAGCCGCCACGGACCACTTTGTAGTCGCCCAGCGGCGGTCCTGTCGGGTTCCGCAACGGACCTGTCTTGTAATAGTTCGGGTGATACCAATCGCTGACCCACTCCCAAGCATTCCCGGCCATGTCATAGATGCCATAGGGACTCTTGCCGGCTTCAAACAACCCCACCGGTGTTAAGACCACGTGGTTGTTCCACACCTCTTTCTTCATGTTTGCGTGAAACTGCGTCGGAAGCTCATTCCCCCAGGGATAGATCCGGCCATCCGTTCCCCGCGCCGCCTTCTCCCACTCCGCTTCGGTCGGCAGGCGCTTGCCTGCCCATTTACAGTAGCCATCCGCGTCGGCCCAATCCACATTGACAACTGGACGCTTCTGGTGCATGGATTTCCTCATGATGTCCCACTCCGGCGGGGCGACGTGGGACGTGGCTTCCAAAAATTTTGCATAGTCCCCAGCTGACAGTTGGTTCTTATCCATATAAAAGGCATCCACATAGACGTAGCGCACCGGCTGTTCATCGACATCGCCCGTCGAACTCCCCATAATAAACTCTCCTGCCGGCACCAACACCATCGACCGCTCCAGATGTTTGACCGAAACCGTCTTCTCGTGACTCTTCTTATGATTCTGATTAATTTTCTCGTGCAACTGCTGGTAGAGGGCCCGCTGCTCGTCGTCGAGACCCAGCTTATTCGCGATATCCAGGATGTCTTCGGCATGGGTGATCTGCTGGGCTGAAGCATTCGGCTCATTAATGGCCTGCTTCCCTTCGTCCAGCAAGCGCCAGACTTTAGCCTTGCGCGCCCGTTGTTTGGCCAAACCGGCCACCGAAGATTGCGCATCAAGCTCGACCGACGTCTGGTAATGCTCTTCCGCGCAGGCCCAGGCTTTCAAGCCCCGACAGGCATCGCCGAGATTGAAGTGCGTCATGGCATTCGCAGGATTTTGTTGCAAGCTGGCTTCAAACGCTGCGCGCGCCTCCTGGTACCGATGTTGTTTTAGTAGATCGGTGCCCGAGACAAGTTTCTTGCTACGTTCATCGTTGAGTGCCGAGGCCTTCTCAGGGTCAATATCGAGCCCGAGCATCATGATGAATACAAGAATTTTTTTCATCAACCACCTCCAAATTCGGCAGAAGAGACGATCCCACCCTGTCCAAAAAAAGACTGATAGGCGGAAAAACTATATACCTCACGCACCGGAAACACAACCGTATCGGGGTCATAGAGCCATCCCGTTTAGGCTACCTTTGTACAACTTGACTGGGTATATGTCCTACATCCATGTCGGTCACGTTATAGAGCTTGCCCCGCCTCGATCGCTTGCAGAAATATCTGCGGCAGGACAGTCCAGTGTTTCGAAAACTTCTC
>DATEPD010000332.1:0-5788 GCA_035273365.1 Nitrospiraceae bacterium
CCGTATCGTCGGCGACGGCCGGTAAGCCCGTGAACTCGGCAATGGTACGCGCCTTCTTTACGGCGTTGGCTTCACAGGTATTCCCATCTTCGATCACGTCTGGGACATTCGTGAATTCATCAAGTGTCCGAATCGTGACGCCTTGGCTGTCTAAGAGCATAAGGAGTTCTGCTACTTTATGCCGATTGCGAGTCGCGAGCACCAATTCATGAATCATCGTGTCTCTATTCTAGTTCCCCGATCAGATCTCTCTGCAACGCAGTGAGGGTCTGAATACCGCTCCATCCCATCGCCATGAATTCATCCATTTCTTGTTTCGCGAAAGGGGTCCGTTCCGCGGTACCCTGGACCTCCACAAAGCGCCCTTGTCCGGTCATGACTACATTCATATCGACATCGGCCATTGAATCCTCCACATAGGCCAAGTCGACAAGCATCTCCCCACCCACCTTCCCTACGCTAATGGCCGCAAGATAATCCGTCAAAGGACGTTTCTTAATCAGGCTCCGCTTCTTGAGCACGGTAAACGCATCGGCCAGGGCAATGAACGCTCCTGTAATAGATGCAGTTCTGGTCCCCCCATCGGCCTGGATGACGTCGCAATCGAGCCAGATCGACCGCTCTCCCATCTGGCCCATGTCCGTCACCGCACGGAGGGCTCGCCCTACAAGGCGCTGGATTTCCAACGTTCTGCCGCCCTGTTTCCCTTTCACCGCTTCACGCGGGGATCGCTCATGCGTCGAACGCGGGAGCATCGAGTATTCTGCCGTCACCCATCCTTGTCCTTTCCCCTTGAGAAACGGAGGCACCTTTTCCTCAATCGAAGCTGTGCAAATCACTTTGGTGTCGCCCATTTCGATGAGGACAGACCCCTCGGCGTGCTTAATGAAATCCCGCGTCACCTTCACCGGACGAAGCTGATCCCTTCGTCGCCCATCCACACGCAATAATCCCGCTGCCCTGTTCATTGATGAATCCTGTTCATGATGCCGCGCATTATAGTGAAGGCCCTCCAAAAGCGCAATAAAACTGGCCTGATGCTCGAATGAACGAGTGGAGCAAGTAATAATATAAATGGCGCGTGTCTCCGAATGAATTATTCTGCCGATCGATTTGTACAAAAGTACGCAGGGCGAACGGCTAAATCTGTACAAGTGCGCCCACAGTTCAGATACATGTCCCACTTGGATCTGCTGCAGTCGTGCGACTTGCATTTATGAAAATCCAATCACAGCGCTGCATCGCACTGCTTCTCGGTTAAGAAGACATAGGTGAGCGAGAGGCCTACATGATGTGGACTTTTTAGAATATTGTGGCACAAAAGGTGCACATGGCCGTACAGTTCTCTTGAGGACGCTGAACATCGTGACAGAAATGAGCATCTACCGATCCTAGACAACTCTCTTCTTCACATATTTAAACAGACACGAGCCTCACGAATCATGACGTTGCTTCTTGACCGATCTGCCCAGCAAGCCCTTCTTGAACTCAAGCGGGTTCTGATCATCGATGACGAAGAACCGATCCGCAGACTGCTGGGATACATGCTGCAAACCCATGGGTATGAGACGGTCCTCGCCTGCGATGCACGAGAGGCACGGGCCCGGCTCGATGAGCAACCTTTTGCGTTGATGATGTGCGATGTGAATATGCCCGGTGAGTCGGGTATGGATCTCGTCCGCGATATCCTGAGTCAACATCCCCACACCGCGGTCATCATGGTAACCGGTCTCGACAGCTCGGTGCTGGCGAATGCTGCACTGGACATGGGAGCCTTTGGATACATCGTCAAACCGTTCGAGTCGAACGAAGTCATGATCGATGTCGCCAATGCACTCCGCCGCCGCCGACTTGAGCTTGAGAATCGCCTGCACCGGGAAAACCTGGAAGACATTGTCAGAACCAGAACGATGGCGCTTCAGCAAGCGCTCGAGTGGCTCGAGCTACGCGAAAAGGAACTGCGTCTCTCACGAGAGGAAACAATTCAACGACTCGCCATCGCCGCCGAATACCGTGACAGTGCCACAGCCCAGCACATTCAGCGCATGAGTCATTACTGTGAATTACTCGCCAGAAAATATGGACTGTCCTCCGAGCGGTGTGATTTGATCCGCACGGCCAGTCCGATGCACGACATCGGGAAAATCGGCACACCGGATCATGTGCTCCTCAAACCCGGCAAGTTCACACCGGAAGAATTCGACGTCATCTCTCAACATGCAGAAATCGGCTATCGTATCCTCAGTGG
This sequence comes from Nitrospiraceae bacterium, assembly GCA_035273365.1. GTDB lineage: Bacteria > Nitrospirota > Nitrospiria > Nitrospirales > Nitrospiraceae > Palsa-1315. The sequence continues at coordinate 2,249 of DATEPD010000332.1, forward strand.
ATCGGATGCAGAGATTCTCAAAGTCGCAGCATCGATCGCCTGGACTCATCATGAACGGTGGGATGGCAACGGATATCCGCGCAAATTGAAAGGCGAAGCCATTCCCGTGGAAGGACGGATCGCCGCGATCGCCGATGCCTTCGATGCCCTCACCACGCAACGGGTCTACAAGCCGGCTTTCGCCCTCGATCACGCCGTCGACCTCATGACCAAACATCGGGGCGAACACTTTGACCCCGAGCTTCTCGACGTCTTCTTTGCCTCGATGAGCGACATCACGCGCATCCACGACCAGTATGCGGACCAATCCCCGCACAGACTCATTCCCAAGCCCTAAGGCATCCGGGTTTTGAGCCTTGCGCCGCGCGCATCTCCCTGCGTCTCCTTCACCTCGCAACGCAGGATGACTCGTATAGACTCTTAGCTTCCTTTTCGTCATTTTATTGACCAGTTTTCCACCCACCGATATACTTCAGGTCGTCAGGTACAGACTCACGCACAGGTTCCCAAACCCTGTACCCACACATCGTACAATGGCAAAAAGGTTGCCGATCATGGCAAAGAAAACGACTGCGGCCCGGAAACAGGGAACCACGCGCAATTGGATCGCCTATCTGTGCGAATCCTTGGTCGCGTCCGGAGTTATGCCAACCTGGGAGGCCGCAACCTATCTCACAGAAAACCTGTTTGGAGAAAAACCCAATCCCCGTCTCTTAAGTGCCACCAACGCCTACGAAGTAACGTCCCAATTTCTTCAGCGGCTGTATCATCCCCTCGTTGAGGCCGCCACTCGCGACATCACCTTACCGGATGGCGCCAGGCTGCACGTGTTCACGGATATCAGCCTCACCGGACAATCTGCCGTGCTCGTCGTGTATATGTCCGGCGATACGCACTCACATCAATTGTTGATGCTGGACGCAGCCAAAGCCTGGGAGCTGGTCTTTACTGATTCAGAAGACGTGAATCGGTGGGCGGAAGAACGCTACCGTTGGGTGAAGTCGGCGTTGACCGCAGCTATTGGGAAGCCTGCCCGACAGGCTCTCTTGGCAGAAGTCTCTTAGCCATCCCGCTCATTCCTCATTCCGGACATTACTAAAATGGACCTTCATACGTGTGACCTCTGAATGACTTGTGCACGGCCTGAGTCAGTTTTTCTGGTGAAATCGGTTTCTCTAGATAGTCGACAATACCCTGTTTGAAGAGATGAGTTGCTCCGGCTAATTCGGGACGCCCTGTTAAGACAATAACGGGCGTCGAAGGGAACTCTTGACGGAAATAGGCAATGGCCTCCATTCCGTTTACTTTTGGCATGTGAATGTCGCAAATAATGAGACCCACCTTAAATGGATTATCATTGATGATCAGTTGTGTGATTGCTATGTCTCCATCCTCTGCCTCAACCACATCATAGCCGGCCTTGGTTAAGATCAGGCGAACTGACTTTCTGACGTCCTCTTCATCGTCCACCACCAAGATTCTTCCTAGCGACATAACCCACCCCCTGTTAGATTCGCTTCCAGCGTTATTGTGTCCCATCGGTGCGGTTCAACCAGCAGGCTGACCAAGACAGTACTTGCCACATGCTCGCGGTCGCCATTTCTATTGGTAGTCTAGCCAATCCACAAATACAACGCCACCAACCTACCGTCTCCAAACCTCCGCGCTCCATCGAGTACTGCTGATTTCATTCAACCATTCGGTCAGCCAGGATCGTAGTTCAGGTTCGGCGAGAGCCAACGCTCGATCGTGCGAAGGTCCATCCCCTTGCGGCGGGCATAGTCTTCAACTTGATCTTTTCCCATCTTCCCCACAGAAAAGTACTTGGCCTCCGGATGGGCGAAATAGAACCCACTGACCGCTGCCGCAGGCCACATCGCGAAGCTTTCCGTGAGCGTGATCCCGGCGTTCTGCTCGACGCGTAGCAGATCAAACAGGAGCCGTTTTTCTGTGTGGTCCGGGCAGGCCGGGTAGCCCGGGGCCGGTCGAATACCCCGGTACTTCTCTCGGATCAGATCATCACTTGTCAGTTGCTCGCTCTTGCCGTATCCCCAAGCTTCTCGTACTTGCTTATGCAGCCATTCCGCAAAGGCCTCGGCCAGACGATCGGCCAAGGCTTTGGTCATAATGGAATTGTAGTCGTCGTGATCGCGCTCGAACTCCCGGCATACGAGATCCACTCCGATTCCCGTCGTGACGGCAAAGGCTCCGACATAATCGGCGCGGCCGGACTCTTTTGGTGCGACATAATCCGCCAGCGCAAAACTGTATTGCCCCTGTGGTTTTTCCGATTGCTGGCGCAAGGTATGAAAGGTCGTCAAGACCTTCGTCCGACGGTCATCAGTGTACAGTTCGATATCATCGCCCAGACTGTTCGCAGGGAAAAACCCATAGACTCCATTGGCAGTGAATAACCGTTGATCCACGATCTTCCGGAGCAAGACCAGTGCGTCGTCATACAGTTCCTTGGCTTTCGAGCCGACAACAGGATCTTCCAAAATGGTCGGGTACCGTCCCCGCAGTTCCCACGTGTGAAAGAACGGCGACCAATCGATATAGGGAATGAGCTGATCCAACGGCTGCTGGGGCACCACCTTCACCCCAGTGAACGCCGGTATGGGTATGTTGACCTCGGCCCACTCGGATGGGAATCGATTAGCTCGCGCCCGCGCCAATGTCCAGAGGGACTTGGCTCCCTTGTCCTGATGGGTTTGGCGTATCTGATCGTAGTCGGCGCGAACCTTCATGGCGAAGTCGGTCCGCAAGTCGGCATTCACCAGACTACCGACGACGCCCACTGCTCTGGAGGCGTCCAGCACATGCACGACGGAGTGGTCGTAGGCCGGGGCGATCTTGACGGCCGTATGAGCTTTACTCGTCGTGGCGCCACCAATAAGTAGCGGCAGGTTAAAGCCCTCACGCTTCAGCTCGCGTGCCACGTGTGCCATTTCGTCGAGCGAGGGGGTAATGAGCCCGCTCAGCCCTATGATCGTGACCCCATGTTCGCGTGCAGCGGACAAGATCTGTTCACAGGGCACCATCACCCCAAGGTCTATCACCTCGTAGTTATTACATCCCAGGACCACCCCGACGATGTTCTTCCCGATGTCATGCACATCGCCTTTGACGGTGGCCAGAAGGATCTTGCCATTCGAGCTCGAGGCCCCTAATAGTTGCTTCTCAGCCTCCATGAAGGGCATCAGGTAGGCCACGGCTTTCTTCATGACCCTTGCGCTCTTGACCACTTGTGGCAAAAACATCTTGCCGGACCCGAACAGGTCCCCCACGATATTCATCCCGGCCATCAACGGTCCCTCGATCACATGCAACGGCTTGGCATATCGCAGTCGAGCTTCCTCGATGTCCTGCTCGATGTAGTCGGTCACGCCTTTGACCAGCGCATGGGAGAGGCGCTCTTCGACCGTGCCTGAACGCCACTCATCGTCTTTCACTGCCACTTTGCCCTGCTGCTTGACGGTCTCGGCAAACGTCACCAATCGTTCCGTCGCATCCGGGCGGCGGTTCAGGAGCACATCTTCG
>DATEPD010000333.1:0-4552 GCA_035273365.1 Nitrospiraceae bacterium
TCATGAAGGTGGCGCAGATTTGGCGGTACCCGATAAAGTCGATGAGCGGTGAACAGGTGAATCATGCACGCATCGGTTCGCTTGGGATTGAGGGGGATCGGATTGTACATGTAAAGGACGTGCGCGGCCATATCATAACGGCCAGGACCCACCATCGACTTCTCGGCCACCGTGCTACGCTCAATGCGTCCGGTGAGCCTTTGGTTGATGGCGTGCTTTGGAATGATCCCACGGTTCGCGAAGAACTTGCAAATATCGTGGGACTTGGTGTCAGGCTGGTTCGCGATGAGTCGACCAAGCGCTTCGATGTATTGCCTTTGCTGGTTGCAACGGATGGTGCCATCGCTGCTTTCGGATATGATGGCCGTCGTCTCAGACCGAATCTCGTGATCGGTGGAGTCGAGGGGCTGTCCGAACGCGGCTGGCCCGGGCAATGCCTGCGCATCGGTGACGTCATCATTGGGATACAGGATCTTCGTGGGCGTTGCATCATGACGACGTTTGACCCAGACAGCCTGAAACAAGATCGTCAAGTGCTCATGGACATCGCGCGGAAATTTGGTGGCACGCTCGCCTTGAATTGTTACGTGATCCGGGGTGGCGAGATTCGAGGGGGAGATTCCGTTGAATTGCTCCCAAAAGATGAGTGCGAGACCATCTGTGCATAGGGAATGAAACTCTGCTACCCACATAGCCACGTTTACCACAATCTGGTCTGGTCGCAACTTGTCGATGGTGGCCCAGTCAGGGTCTATGGGAAAGAGTCGTGCTTTCGCGGGTCATCGATCGTCTGAATCTTCCCCTCCTGCCTTGGGGAAATTCTCGTAGCAATTGTAGTGTTTAGTGGCGGCCTTTCAGGGCGTCACGGATCTCCATCAATAATTTTTCTTCGTTGGTCGGCCCCGGTGGTGGCGCTGGAGGCGCCGGAGGTGTTTCTCTCTTAAACCGGTTGACCTGCTTGACCAACATGAAGATGACGAACGCGATGATAATGAAGTCGAACGTGGCCTGAAGAAAGACCCCGTAATTCAGGGTCGGTGCCCCCGCCGCCTTGGCCGCGGTGAGAGATGGCTGTGGCGTGCCTGACAGATTGAGAAAGAGGCTTGAGAAATCGACCTTGCCCAGCAGCAAGCCGAGCGGGGGCATCAGCACATCGCTCACGAGCGACGACACGATTTTCCCGAACGCTCCACCGATAATGACACCGATCGCCATGTCGAGCACGTTGCCTTTCATGGCGAAGTCTTTAAATTCTTTCAGCATAGTTCCTCCTTATGAGGATGAGGGTGTATTGCATAGGGGACTACCGCTTGCGGGTCGTGTCGAAACTATATCCCAAGGTCATGAGGTACAAGTTGTCAGTATCCCCGGTGCCCGGCGCCGGATTGCTGTTAAGGCGTGTCGTCACTTGAAAGCCGCTCACGAAGCCATGGAAGATCTTGAACCGCACACCATTGTCCATCGTGAGGTAATAATTCTTGGTGTTGTCCACTGACGGATAGAATTCACTGAAATGATAGAGCGTGATTTTGTCGTCAAGTAGAGGCCAGTTGAATTTCATGGACGCCCGAACGCGAGTCGAGGCGGTATCCGCGGCCACCCGAAAATCTTCGTTGAAGTAGGCTGGACCGGCTTCAGCATAGAACGTCATGTCCTTCAAGAGGCCGTCGAAATCGCCTCGATCGACAAATTGGTAACCGGGGCCGCTCGCGAAGGCGGTTCGCATTTTCAGGTCTTGGAACCGATCGTTTTCAAAGAAGGCGGACAAGAACCAGAAAAAGCGTTTGGTAATAAAAAAGTCAAGTTTGCTCGTTCCGCGCGCGTTTCGTGCAATCAAGGTGTTTGCATTATCACCGTAGATGTAGCGGCCGTTGATCGATAAGCGGATCTGCTCACTGCGAGCGACGAGCTCTCCCAACAAACTGGCATTTTTCAGTTGGCTGTTCCCGGTTGTTTGCGAATAACCGCCGGTCAGGCTGCCTGAATAGATGACCGGGGCTTGAACGATTGGATTCACAGCGGTGATTGCATCCATGGGCACCTGTATTGTCCCTTTCAGCGGTTCAGCCTGCACATTGAGGGTACCATTAGGGCCTTCGGTCGCTGTGCCGATCAGCACTGACCCTTCTTTAAGATGAAACGGGATGGGGTGGTTGATGGCCAGCTTCTCCACACTCGCCCAATTGAGCTTGACAGTCTTGTCTGCCGCCGCGTCAGTCTTGATCAGCAGTACCCCACCAGACATTTCGATGACTTCGCCATAGATCACACTGCCGTCTTTGAGCGTGACCATGTCGAGTGGTGCAGGAGCGACGGGTGGAGTATCCACAACCGCTGGGGCATCAGCCGCTATGACAAGTCTCGGTGTCATGAGAAAAGCCATGAGAATGAGAAGCCAGAATCTCTTCTTCATCAAACCCCCCTTATCAGATGAGTGAATGTTCATAATCCCATTCCCAAGCTCGCTGGGATGCGTGAGAGCCGTAGAGCCATCTGACCCGAATGTATGTCATAGGTGTATAGACGAGATCCTTCTGGCGTAGCAAGTTCACACTACGCGGACATCATCGCATGCGGAACGATGGTCGCCAGAAATAAGCAAGGCTGATGCCTCTGCCACGGACAGGCGGCGAAAGAATTGGGACGAGTTCAAATACGAAGGGAAGATGGATGTGGGAGAGCATAATGGCTACGAGCAGGGGGATTGAGCAGACATCTTCTCGTTGCATTATTTCTATCGTCCCGAGAGTCCTTTCAATAGATCCTGGCCTTTTTGTTTGAGGTCATCCGGCTTGGTTGAGCCCTTGAGCAGATCGCCGATGACTTCTTTTACTTTGCCCCTTACCTGCTCCTGGACCTTGCTCGTCAAGGCGTTCGAATCTAACCCGTACGACGGGGCTTGTACGGTCCCGGTGATCAACAAGGGCACATTCACCCGTCCTTCAGAGAACGCGAGTCTGCCGACCGGAGACAGACCGATAATTTTCTGACTGAGGACTTGCGACAGATTCAACGTCACTGCGAGGTGCAAGGTTTGATCAAAGGTAATGGTTCCCCTTCCCGTGGCTTGGAAGTCATGGCTGTCTATCAGAAGCCGCTGGACATTGACGATGCCTTCCTTGATCGCCAGATCCGTCTCGAGTGTTGAGAAGACCGTCGCGTTGGCATCATCGAGTGTGATACCTGCGACTTTCAGGATCGCCATTGCCTCCTGGAGGAGGTTCACGCCTTCGATTTTCCCATCTTTGACCGCGACGTGGCTGGTTCCTTCCAAGGACTTGGTGAGGTCCGGCATAGAGAAGCCACGGCCTTGGAGCGCGAGGTCGGCCCCTGCTGTCCCGCTGATGGATATTTGCATGGTCGCCAACGCGGCCAGGGCAGGACCGAGCTGTAGACCTTGAATTGTGGCCTTCCCGGTGAAGGGAGGACCATAGGATCCGGAGGTGAGGCTTCCCCGTGCCGTTACCTGTCCATCGAAGAGCTGAAACGACAGATGGCTCAGATTCACATCTTGGCTCTTGACCGCTGCTGCAATTTCAACGTTCTTCAAATCAACCGGTTTTTGCAGCGGCAGGGCCATCGGAAAATTCGCCGTGTTGATGCCCGGAGACTTGACGTTGACTGTTGCATCGTGTCCGGCGGTGCTACCGGTAATGGTGAAGACGGTCTTCTCCACGGTCAGTTGGAAATTTATGGCGTCGATATCCGTCGTCTCTTTGAGCGGGCCGAATGTACCGTTCAGTGTCACAGGCAGATTGAACGGTTGAACAAGAGTGCTGAAATGCAGGCTGGGGGTTTGGCCGAGGCGAACGGATTGGAGCCGCAAATCCATGTTCTGCAACACATATTCAGCCGGTTTGGAGGCTGACAGATCACGGTAGGTCAGTGTTCCGCCGACAATAGAGACTCGATCCACTGCCAGCAGCGCCAAGATTTTGAGCGGACCTTCGGTCGACGGAATCGGCGCACGCGAAGGGGTTGTCGGTAGCGCGACACCTGTACGGCCGACAGTCGAGACGTTGAGAATGCCATTCTTGTTCTTAATGATTGTGATCACGGGGTCACGGAGCGTGATGTTTTCTACCTCGACCTTGCCGCTGAGTAACGGCATGAGTTTGACCCCCACATCCAGCGATCTCAGAGAGGTAAAAGGGCTTGAGCCGAATACCGGGTCGTCCAGCACGGCAAACCCAGTCACTCGGGCACCAATCCGTGGCCACAGTGTCAGGCGGATGTCTTGCAGTTGGACCTTGCGATTGAGGGCGTCTTCGATGAGAGGCTTGAATTGGTCTTGATACTTGTTGAGGTCAATCAGGAAGGGAAGTGCCAGGATGACTCCGATGACCGCGACCACGACAAGGAGTATACCTATCAGGACCTTCATCGGCGCACCTTCCGTATGAGTTCCGTTCAGTATAGGAAGGGGCTCGACCTTGATCAATGTGATTCAGCGCTTCCCTGCGTGCGATGTTCCTTCACCTTGCCGGTCATCAGACCGCGTGTTAAGATGCCGCCTCGCGAAAATCGGTGCGGAGAGGTGCGAGAGTGGACG
>DATEPD010000334.1:0-3049 GCA_035273365.1 Nitrospiraceae bacterium
GGTTCCAGATGTTCGAATGACGACCATGAAGGGGGAGGCCATGCATTGTCCGGCATGTCATTGCGCGATGGTGAGTACCAGTAGCCAAGTGCACAAGGATGAGAGGGGGACTATGACGATGACTCGATGGCGCTGCAGGCCTTGCCATGAAACGGCTGAGGAGATCTTGTTATGCGCCGGATATCGTGGTCCCGACCCCACGCGGATTCGCTATGCGGTCGCATCGCGACCGGCCCCTCAAGTCTTGGAACCGGCGCGTGCGAGAGCTACGAGAGGAACCCACGCATATGCGGACGCCATCTGAAGTGGTGCGAGAACATTGGCCTGAGTATCTGATGGAAGCGACTGGCCTCGGTCTCTTCATGATCTCCGCAGCCGTCGTCACATCACTCTTCGAATATCCTCATTCGCCTCTCTATCAACTGTTGCCCGATCCGATCATCCGACGAGTCTTCATCGGAATTGCCATGGGGCTTACGGCAATCGGAATTATCTATTCTCCTTGGGGAAAACGATCCGGGGCACATCTTAATCCTGCCGTCACAATGACGTTCTTTCGGCTTGGGAAGATCCAAGGCCTGGATGCGCTCTTCTACGTGCTCGCGCAATTCGTCGGCGGCTTGATCGGATTACTGATCGCCACGATGGCTATTGGAATGGCCATCGAGCATCCGACCGTCAATTATGTCGTGACCGTGCCGGGGGTCGAGGGGACCGGCATGGCGTTCTTCGCAGAAGTGTGCATCTCGTTCGGGCTCATGCTCGTCGTGCTGATCGTATCGAACCAGACGAAGCTGAACGTCTGGACCGGCGTCTTCGCAGGTATGCTCGTGGCGATCTACATCGCAGTTGAGGCCCCGATCTCCGGCATGAGCATGAATCCGGCTCGCAGCTTCGCCTCCGCGCTTCCTGCGCATCTCTGGACCGATTTCTGGGTGTACCTCACCGCGCCGCTACTCGGAATGTTGCTCGCGGCGGAATGTTATGTACGATTCCCCGGCGCCCATCGCGTCCTCTGCGCGAAGCTTCATCATCACAACGACACACGGTGCATCTTCCACTGTAACTACATGTCTTGATACCTTCGTTCTTCCGCACCACTATTCGTATTCGCTCCTCTTCGAGTTCTACCTCCACCCGCCGCGTCGTGACTTCCACATCTCTCGTCGCGCAACGATGGGTTGTAAGCAATCGCGCATTTGCACGACCAATGGGCAAAGCGGAATACCCCGCAACGCTGAGTGCAGCCAGCACTGTGCGTTAACCACATAACAAGGAGGGTGCTCATGAGTGTGAAAGGTTCTCTCAAGCTCGGGCTCTTATCAATGGTCGTTGCGGCAGGACTGTTCACTGCAGCCAATGGGTTTGCGGCTGATGCTCATACCACGACGAAGTTCGAGGGGGTGAAGGCGAACACCGGCACGGCATCCCATTCTCGTCAAGGGAACACCGACATATTGACTGTGTCGGATGACTACAAGATTCCGGATACTCCTGCGCCTCATTGGCAGGTGGTGGACTCCAAGGGGAACGTCTATCTCCTCAACCAGCAGCGGATCAAAGACGGCAAAACGAATCGCAAAATCGCACTACCGTCCTATATCCAGGATGTCGCCAAGGTTCAGACCTGGTGCTCGTTCGCAGAAGCGTTGTTGGGCGAAGCCTCGTTTCAGACCCCAATCGTAACGGCATCTGGTGAGCGAACGCAATCCGACAGCATGGCAATGAGCCGGTAAATGGAGCCTCTTGGCCGGGGACCGGGGAGGCGCGTCGCGTCTCCCCCGTCCCTCCGAGTCGTTGATGCTCCGACAAGAAGGAGACGTCGTGATGACGATGAAACTCACCATAGGTCTGGCGATGGGCATGGTTCTGCTCGCTACGACGGTCCAGGCTCAGTTGATTGAGAAAACGGCCCTCACGTTGGAGGGAGCCAAGAAAGTTGCAGCTGTGGCGGAAGCCAAGGCGAAGGCTGAAGGCGCACGGGTAGTCATTGCAGTGGTCGACGAGGGCGGATCGCTGCTGCTCTTGGAGCGATTGGACGATACGCAAGTCGCCAGCGTAAACGTCGGCATCGACAAAGCACGGACTGCTGCGATCTACCGCCGGCCCAGCAAAGTCTTCGAGGATCAAGTGAAGAATGGACGCGTGTCTGCCTTGGCCTTGCATGGAGCAGTGGCTCTGCAGGGTGGCGTGCCCATCATTGTCGATGGAAAAGTGATTGGCGCCATCGGCGTCAGCGGAGAAACGCCGAGCCAGGATGAGGACATCGCCATAGCCGGTGCGGCAGTCTCAGCTTCGTTCACGAAACCATAGCCATAGAGTGTCAGCTATCGGCTCTCAGCTTCGGAGGGGCTGCGAGAAGCGGAAAGCCGACGGCTGAACAGAGAGATAGATGGGGGAGACGCATCATGAGAACCATTACTTCAACAACAGTAGGAATCACCATAGCGTTCCTGGCCTCAACCAGTTACGGCGAATCAGTCTTGGATAAGCGAGGGCTCACACTTGAAGGAGCGAAAAAGGTGATTGCTGCGACAGTGGTAGAAGCAAAGCGAATCAACGCACCTGGCGGCTCCATCGCTGTCGTGGACGACGGCGGCAACCTCCTGGCACTTGAAAGGCTCGACCAGACTTTTGCGGCCAGTGCAAACATCGCTATCGGAAAAGCCCGCACGTCAGCCCTATTTAAAAAGCCGACGAGGGTCTTCGAAGACGTGATCAAAGGCGGCCGCACTTCAATGGTCACCCTTGGCGGTGATCTCCAGAACTTCACACCGCTTCAAGGCGGCATTCCTCTCGAATGGGAGGGGAAAGTTGTCGGCGCGATCGGCGTCAGCGGCGCGGCGAACGCGCAACAGGATGAAGATCTCGCCATGGTCGGCGCCAAGTCGCTCGACAATATGGAGCAAGCGGGTGTGACGCACGGGCATACCCCTCTGCCGGTGACCTACATCGATAGCCAGACAGTCGCAGCCTCGTTCACCAAGGGAACCGTGCTGGTCGGCGAGGATGAAAATATGATGCATGCCTCGAGGAACTATATGGTTCA
>DATEPD010000335.1:0-2056 GCA_035273365.1 Nitrospiraceae bacterium
CCCCCCCATTTCTCTGACGCTACCTTCCTACGCCATTGCTCCAGCAACGTTTTCAGAAGGCGTGATTCGTCTTGCGTTATTCTGTCGAAAAGTGGGACAGACAGAAGTCTCTTCTTCGCGGGTACGTGTCCGTCATGCTCGCATGCGCTTCACGAGTGACGAGAACTAGGTTTTTACCGTTCTGCTAGTGTCCGCTTGAAGAAGAGCCGCTTGGGGTGTGGCTCTCAGTAGCCGGGGCTGTCGGCGTCGTGGGCGGGGTCTCGGGAGCACTCTGAGAAGTTTCTTTCTTTTTGAGGTCGATGACTGTCGAGGAAAACGCCTGTTCTTTTGCGAGGATGGCTAGGAAAAGTGAGGTCAGCATAAAGACGGCAGCGACGGCGACCGTGAATTTGCTCAAGAAGTTGGCGGGGCCTCGGCTACCGAAGACTGTCTGACTGGAACCTCCGAATGATGCGCCGATTTCTGCGCCCTTCCCTGACTGCAAGAGGATCGCGCCGACCATGAGAAAACAGATCAACACATGAATCACGACGAGAAGTGTATACATGGCACTCCGATCAGTTAAGCCCTCTGCCTCTGAGCAATGCCGACGATTGTAGCAAACGAGTCGGGATCGAGACAAGCCCCACCCACCAGGGCTCCGTCGATAGCGTCCGAGACAAGAAACGGCTCGATGTTTTGGGGTGTCACGCTTCCGCCGTAGAGGATTCTGATGGCCGAGGCGGTTGCGCTATCCCAGCCAGTTTCCATGAACAAGCGGATCGAGCGATGCACCGTCACGGCCTGCTCCGTGGTGGCGGCTCGTCCCGTGCCGATGGCCCAGACCGGTTCGTAGGCGATTGTGATGGTTGCTAGATCCAGTGTGGTTAACCCGGCAAGGCTGCTGCCAAGTTGGGTGGTGACGACCGATTCAGTTCGGCCTGCCTCACGTTCCTCCAGCGATTCTCCCACACACAGGATCGGAGAGAGCCCGTGCCTCAACGCTGCCCGGATTTTCTTGTGAATAGTGTCATCTCGTTCGCCGAAGAGGGCGCGACGTTCGGAATGGCCCACGATCACATAGCGACAGTCCAGTTCTCGCAGCATAGGGGCGGACACTTCTCCTGTGAAGGCCCCATGCGTTTCCCAATGTACATTTTGTGCGCTGAGATTAATCCAGGACGAGGGACCTAAGGCGTTGCGGGCCGACTCGAGGGCGGTATACGGTGGCGCAAGGACTACGTCGACGTGAGGAGATGCAGGCACTCGATTGCAGAAGTCGCGAATGAAGACTGCCGCCTCAGCAGCCGTCTTGTTCATCTTCCAGTTACCGACGATGAGGGGTCTACGCACGAGTGTCTCGTTAGTAATAGAGGTGTGATGTCAGCAGGCTGTTTCAATGAGAAGCGATTACGTGACTCGATTTGGGAGGGCGGTCAGGCCCGGGAGTTGTTTGCCTTCGAGTAATTCCAGCGCAGCACCGCCGCCAGTTGAGATGAACGACATATTCTCCGACTCCCCGGACCGATGCACAGCCAGAGCGGTTTCACCTCCGCCGACGATCGTCAGTGCATAGGCATCGGCAATCGCGTGGGCCATCGCGAGGGTGCCCCGGGCATAGGCATCGATTTCAAAGACACCCATCGGTCCGTTCCACAGGATCGTCTTGGCGTTCTGCACCGCTTCGTTGAAGAGTTTTACGGAAGCCGGCCCAATGTCGAGCGCATACCATCCGTTCGGAATCTCCTGGACCGGGACGATCTTCGATTCCGCCCCAAGTTCGCGACTCGCCGCCACGACACAATCGACAGGCAGATAGAATTTGACACCGCGGGAAAGGGCATGGTCCTCAATGCCTTTCGCAAGATCCAGCATGTCGTTTTCGACCAAGGAGTTGCCGATCTCCATTCCCTTCGCCTTTAAGAAGGTAAACGCCATGCCGCCGCCGATGATGACCTTGTCGACACGTTTGCCAAGATTTTCAATGACGCCAATCTTCCCCGATACTTTCGCCCCGCCGAGAATGGCGACAAACGGCCGAACGGGATTTTCGACGGCCCCCTCAAGATACTCGATT
>DATEPD010000336.1:0-13817 GCA_035273365.1 Nitrospiraceae bacterium
CAGGCTTGTATGGATCGCGGAGCTCGGGAAGTGTGGACCGCCTGTACCCACGCGGTGCTCACTGGTCCTGCGTTGGACCGGATCCAGCAATCTTGCCTGAAGCAGGTGATAGTCACCAATTCGATTCCATTACGGGGCAAAGAGCTGATCTGCCCGAAGTTGCATCAATTATCGGTCGCGCCGCTATTAGGAGAGGCGATTCGACGAATCCATGAAGATGAGTCGGTGAGTTCATTATTTGCCTAGCAGGCCGCGCACAAACCATTAAGGTAACGAACTGCGATTTGACAGGTTGGGGACAACAGGACCATACACAGGCAGGATGCTCAAAAGGGCCAGACTTCTCACCCGCCCGACCCCGTCTCGCCAAGACGCGCCGTTCCGCGGGCAAGGCCGCCGCAAGCGAAGGGGCGAGGCGTACGCTGAGCCTTTGAGCGAAGTGAGAACGCCGGATGGAGAACGGCGCGTCTCGACTCGCCGGGGTGGGGCGGGTGAGAGGTGAGAAGAGAGACTTTTCACTATCCTGTTAATTCGAGACTGAGGCATCTGAAGACTAGGGAGAAGGGGGCAGAGGCGTATCATGAAGTTTGAACTAGCAGTCACAGTGAGAGAGAAAACGGGAAAAGGTGCGGCGCGCCAGCTTCGGCGGGAAGGCAAGGTCCCGGGCGTATTGTATGGGCAGGGCGAATGCCTCCTCTTGACGATCGAACCCGATAGCCTGGTCAAGATTTTGAAGGCACAGTCGGGGGGGGCCGCGCTCGTATCGCTGACGCTCAGCGGAGCGAAGTCGAAACCGAACCGGACGGCACTCTTACGAGATTTCCAGGTCGATCCCGTCGAAGGGAAGGTGCTGCATGCCGATCTGTTCGAAATTTCGATGAACAAGCCGATTCGCGTGAAGGTGCCCCTGCATTTGACCGGTGGCATGCCTGCCGGTGTGAAAGAAGGCGGCATCCTTCACCACAATATGAGAGAGCTGCATATCGAGTGTCTGCCGGCGATGTTGCCGGACTTTATCGATGTCGATGCCTCGGGGCTCGCTATTGCCCAGGGTCTTCACCTGAAAGACATAGCCGCGCGTGAAGGGATTCGCTATCTCGATGATCCAGAGCAGATGGTCGTGAGTGTCGCGGCGCCGATGACAGAAGCCAAGCTTGAGTCGCTCCTCGCAAGCGGCGCAGCCGCACCGGATGCAGCGAAAGAGCCAGAGGTGGCCGCGAAGGGTAAAGTGGCGGGTGAAGTTCCTGAGGGTGGTGAAGCTGCGAAACCTGGTACAGCTGCTGTGGCTGCTGATGCAAAAGGCGGCGAGAAGAAAGCCGCTGCAGCACCAAAAGTTGAGAAGAAAGAAGCCGAAAAGAAGAAGTAACCTTGCGTCTCATCGTTGGGCTGGGCAACCCCGGCGCTGCCTATGCCCCAACCCGCCACAACGCCGGCATGTGGGTCATCGAGCGGGCCGCGGCTCGTTGGTCCATTCGTCTCGCCAAGCGCGGCATGGCGAGACGTGGATCGGGACGGCTTGGGTCGGAGCTCCTCGAACTCGCCGGCACCCTCGACTGGATGAATGTCACTGGTCCTCCGCTTAAGGGTCTCCTGCGCGAGTATTCGCTGACCGCCGACGACTTGATTCTCATCCATGACGATCTCGATCTTAATCTGGGGCGACTCCGGATTAAACAAGCTGGCGGGCATGGGGGCCACAACGGGATCAAGTCGGTCATTGACGCCATTGGGACACCACAGTTTGTACGGGTCAAGATCGGAATTGGCCGGCCCTCACCACTCCAGGATTCGGCGGATTATGTGTTGCAGGCATTCACGAGCAACGAGCTTGAGATAGTAAATCCCTGTCTCGATCGTGCCGTCGATGCGTTGGAATGTCTCATCCACCGGGGGACAGCCGTGGCAATGAATCAGTTTAATGTGCGGGAGCAAAACAGCACAAGTGAGGAATGAGAG
The DNA here is from genome assembly GCA_035273365.1 of Nitrospiraceae bacterium. GTDB lineage: Bacteria > Nitrospirota > Nitrospiria > Nitrospirales > Nitrospiraceae > Palsa-1315. The sequence continues at coordinate 1,957 of DATEPD010000336.1, forward strand.
GTGTGGGATTTGGAGTTGGCTGGTCGGCGTTCTCAACATTCATCATTCCTAATTTGTAATTCCACATTGGGTTAAAGCATGGGACTCTGTTGCGGTATGATTGGGCTTCCGAATGTGGGAAAGACCACCGTCTTCAACGCGCTTACAGGTAGTGGTGCATTGGCGGCCAACTATCCCTTCGCAACCGTCGATCCCAACACCGGCATTGCCCTGGTGCCGGATCCACGACTCGGAGTCCTTACGGATCTCTTCAAGTCAAAGAAGACGACATATAGCACGCTGGAGGTCCGTGATATTGCCGGGCTGGTCGAAGGGGCGAGCAAGGGTGAAGGTCTCGGTAATCAGTTTCTTGGGCACATTCGCGAAGTTGATGCGCTCCTCCATATTGTCCGGTGTTTTCAAGGAACGGACGTTGTGCATGTCAACGGAGGAGTGAATCCTCTCCGTGACATTGGTGTCATCGAAACCGAATTGCTCTTGGCCGACCTTGACACGCTTGACCGGCGAAAGCAAAAGACGGAAAAGAAAGTCCGAGCGGGCGATAAAAAGGCCGCGTTTGAGTTGACGTTCATCGACAAGCTGATCAGCTTGCTCGACAAGGGCGAATGGCTGGGCAATCTAACTTATACCCCTGAAGAGCGCGCAGTGCTCGCTGAATGTCAATTGCTGGCTGCGAAACCGGTGCTCTTCGTGGCGAACGTGTCGGAACAGCTCGATGCCGACGAGGCGATGGTGAAATCGGTTCGTGAGTTCGCCGAGAAGCGTGGCGCACGGGTTGTGACGATCTGTGGCCAACTCGAAGCGGAGCTTTCCACACTCTCTGAGAGTGAACGGGTGGACTTCCTTAAAGAGATGGGGCTCATGGAGTCCGGTCTTGTACGGTTGACCCGTGAAGCCTACACGTTATTGGACATCATCACCTTCTTCACTGCCGGAGAAATCGAGTCACGAGCTTGGCCGATTCCGAAGGGTATGAAGGCCCCGCAAGCTGCGGGCAAGATCCACTCCGATATGGAACGAGGATTCATCCGCGCCGAAATCTATCACTACAATGACTTGCTAGCCTGCGGGTCGGAAGCAAAGGTGAAGGAAAAGGGTCTGTTCCGGCTTGAGGGTAAAGACTATGTGATCAAAGAGGCGGATGTTGTCTACTTCCGCTTCAACGTCTAGCAGGCTGCTGAAAAAGGCGGCTCACTGCGTTCTCGGTCGCACGTCTCTTTGCGACGTACCCCAAGGGTAAGCCTCAGTCGCCGCGCTTCCTGCGGCCTTGTTATCCGCCTTTTTGAGCAGCCTGGCCGAAGGCTCTGTTCTGCCCAGTTGAAACCTCGATAAATTGACAGTTTCTCCGCGGCTATGATACCTTGCACGCTTCTTAAAGCCTCATATAGAGGCGCCTACACCTCGCTCCGGACGGAGCCTGTTGGATAATCCCTTTCGTAACGAGGCGAATGAGGTAAGGCTAGCTGTGAGACCGCAGGTCTGAAAAATGCCGGAAGCGTATTCTCTGTAATACGTTGAGGATTTTTTCAGACTGAGAACGAAGCAGATGGCCTTGAGTCATTCGCCATAGTAGATGGGGATTGTCCAACAGGCTCCAAGATCCGGGGCCTTTGTCCAGGAGGATTGCTGCATGGAGCTCTACGAGTCTCTGTTCATTATTCGTTCGTCTGTCTCCGACCAGGAGACTACCGCCTTAATCGAGAAGTTGAAGGCGGTAGCGGAGAAGACCGGCGCGCAGTTCATCAAGTCAGAAAATTGGGGCAAGAAGAAGCTCGCCTATGAAGTGAAGCGTGAGCGGAAGGGTACTTACGTGTACTTCTACTTCAGGGCGCCCAACATCACGGTTGGTGAATTAGAGCGATCCTATCGGCTGGAAGACTCCATCATCAAGTTCTTGACCGTCCATCTCAAAAAAGAGCTGGTGCCGCCACGGCCGCTCGAGACGTCATCGGAGGAGTTTGCCGGTGGCCGGATTTAACAAAGTCGTCCTTCTCGGGAACCTCACGCGGAATCCCGAATTGCGGTACACGCCAAACGGAACGCCGGTGGCCAGTTTGGGTCTCGCGGTCAGCCGGCGCTACAAACAGGGGGATGAATTAAAAGAAGAAGTCTGTTTTGTCGACATTGTCGTCTTCGGTAAGCAGGCGGAACATTGCGGACAGTACCTTAGCAAGGGGAACGGGATCATCGTCGATGGGCGGCTGCAGCAGCGCCGGTGGGAAACAGAAGACGGCCAAAAGCGCAGCAAGCACGAGGTGGTTGCACAAACGGTGACGTTTATGCCGAAACGCCAGGATGGCGGTGGTGGGATTGAGGTGCCGGCGCATGACGATGCCGGGTATGAACCTGAAGAGCATGTCTAACAGGATATGGAAAACTATTGTGGCACGCGAAGACTTCGACGGTCCGCACATGTGGCACAATGGGATAGCATCGCGCAGGATGCTCAAAAAGGCCGCCCAGCAAGGCCGGAGCGAGCGAAGAGGCGAGGCGTACGCTTCGGTACGTTGAACCTCTGAGCGAAGTGAGAACGAAGCTGGCGGACTTTTTCAGCATCCTGCTAAACAGAGAGGGAGATGGTGATGGAGCGTGAACAAAGCGGTGACCGAGAGGGCAGCGGCCGGTTTTTTCAACGCAGACGGCCGTGCAGGTTTTGTATTGATCAAGGATCGATTGATTTTAAAGATGTCGGGCTCTTGAGAAACTTTTTAACTGAGCGGGGTCGGATCGTCCCGCGCCGCATCTCCGGCAATTGTATGAGGCACCAGCGCGAATTGACGGCTGCCGTTAAACGGGCTCGACACATCGCTCTCATCAGCTTTGCAGAAGAGCGATAACCCGGTCACGTTGGGGATGGGAATGCAGGTAGGTGCCGCGATGGAACTACTCAGGCCGCTGCTGGCTGACATAACTGCCGATGGGCTTTCGCTGGTCGGAGAGGCGATGGCTGGAGAACTTGGCCTGACCGAGGATGATGCCGTCGTCGTCGGTCCACTGGCTGTCAGTCTGGAACTGACCAATGTCGAAGGGCTGGTCGCCGTGACCGGTGTCCTGGAAGGGATGATTGTACGCGAATGTGTACGGTGTCTCAAAGAATATGAGGATCCGCTGGCTTTTTCTGTGCGGGCGGCCTTTGTTCCGGAACCCAAGTCGGCGCCGCGTCATCCGAAGCGAGTAGATTTGAGAAAGGCCCATACGAAGATCGTGGAGGCTGAACAAGAAGAGGAGCCCGACGATCAGTATCAATATCAGGGTAATCAGTTGGAACTGGCTCCCATGTTGCGTGAACACGTGATTTTATCCGCGCCGATGCAGCCTCTTTGCAGCGACGATTGTTTGGGGCTTTGCGCACGATGTGGGAAAAACTTGAATGAGGGGCCCTGTCAGTGTACCGAAGAACGACCGATCCCGACATTTCGGGTTGTCCAGGTCACGAACCGCAAAACCGGTGGATCTTCAGCGTCATAGCGTGACCGTCTGCTATCGAAAGTGAGAAGGAGTTGTCATGCCAAATCCGAAACATAAACATTCACGGGAACGGCGCGACAAGCGGCGCACGCAGAAATTGCGTATTACCCCGCCGGGTATGTCTGTCTGTCCGCAGTGCCACGAGATTAAGTTGCCGCATTACACTTGCTTGAATTGCGGAACATATAAGGGCAAGGCGGTTATCCAGGTCGAAGAGTCCTAGATAGGTTTGTGAGGGGGGGTGGGCCATACCCTTAGGCCCTCATGGCCCAAGGGGGCCCAACAGAATTGTGTTTGTTTCCCTGTTGCGTCGATCCTGTCACTGCTCTAAACTCCTGCCGCATGTCGTGTGGTGACGGCTGCTCTTCTTTCGTGACCACGTGATACGTCCTCTTTCACAAAGCATACAGCCGCTATGAAGATTGCGCTTGATGCTATGGGCAGTGACCATGGACCGGCCCCTGCCATTGAAGGGGCTCTCCAGGCTGTCCAGGAATGTGATGTTGAGGTGATGCTGGTCGGTGACGAGGCCATCCTCACCGCCGAATGTCGTCGTCTCAGTTGTACAGACTCCCGTGTGTCTATTCGGCATGCTTCGCAGGTTGTGGCGATGCATGAGTCGCCGGCTATCGTCGCCCGCAAGAAGCGGGATTCCTCCATCTGGATTGCAACTGAGTTGGTCAAGAGCGGTGAGGCGAGTGCCGTGGTCAGTCCTGGGAACACCGGCGCCAGCATGGTGGCGTCGTTCTTCCTGCTGGGGTTGACAAAGGGTGTCGAGCGTCCCGCGATTGCGACAAGCCTGCCCACTCTGACCGGTACGGCAATCATGTTGGATGTGGGGGCGAATGTGGACTGTACGTCTCAGCACCTGGCGCAATTTGCCATTATGGGGAATGAGTATGGCAAATATCTGTTTGGAAAGCCCAACCCACGTGTCGGGTTGTTGAGTATCGGGGAAGAAGACAGCAAAGGCAATGAAGTGACGAAAGAAGCGTTCAAGCTCCTCAAGGCGAGTCCACTCAACTTCATCGGCAACATCGAGGGCCGCGACGTATATAGTGGCGGCGCTGATGTGGTCGTATGCGATGGCTTTATCGGGAACGTCGCGCTGAAGATCTCCGAGGGTGTGGCCGATACGATTAAGAAGTTGTTGCTCAAGGAGATCTCCGGATCCTTCTTCGGCCGTTTAGCCTATCCCCTCATTGCCAAGCCGCTCCTTAACTTGAAGAAAAGAATCGATTATGCAGAATTCGGCGGTGCACCGCTTCTAGGCGTCAATGGCATTACCATGATATGCCATGGCCGTTCGTCTGCCAAGGCGATCAAGAATGCCATCCGCCGGGCGAAGGGATTGGCAGAACATCGTGTCGATGCGCTGATTCAACGTGATATTGAAGAGAGCCTCACACAACCCAAGCCCACCGAGGATACATCAGCATGAGAGCGCGCATTTCAGGGACGGGATCGTATGTGCCGGATAGGGTGCTGACCAATGCCGATCTCGAACGAATGGTGGCCACTTCGGATGAATGGATCGTCGAACGGACCGGGATCCGCGAGCGACATGTGGCCGGCCCCGGTGAAGCCTGTTCTGATCTTGGGGTGAAGGCAGCGGAGCAGGCCTTGATGGCAGCGGGGGTAAGTGCGGGCGAACTCGACTTGATTCTGTTGGCCACCTGCACGGGAGATTATCCGATTCCTGCCACAGCCTGTCTGATTCAACATCAGTTGGGAGCGACGCGTGCGGCGGCCTGTGATGTGTCTGCCGCCTGTTGTGGGTTCGTCTATGCGTTATCGGTGGCGGATGCCTATGTGAAGACCGGCCTGCGCCATGTGTTGATCGTCGGGTCGGAGGTGATGTCGGCAATTACCGATTGGACCGATCGCAACACCTGTATATTGTTCGGAGATGGGGCTGGAGCAGCAGTCATCAGCGCGAGCGAAAACGACCGGGGTATCCTGTCTACACATCTTCGTTCCGATGGTGCGCTCTGCGAATTGATTGCGGTGCCAGGAGGAGGATCGCGTATGCCGCCCTCTGAAAAGGTTATGGCGGAACGGATGCAGTACATCAAGATGAGGGGGAACGAGACCTTTAAGGTGGCGGTTCGGACTTTAGAAGACATTGCACGCGAGACCTTAGCTGTGAATCATCTCCGCGTTGAGGATCTCGACCTCTATGTGCCGCACCAAGCGAATGTGCGTATTCTTAAGGCGGTGGCTGAGCGTCTCGGGCTTCCGCCTGAGAAAATGATGTTGAATCTCGATCAGTATGGGAATACGTCAGCCGCCTCAATTCCCATTGCCTTAGATGAAGCGGTGCGCCAGGGGCGAATCAAAGAAGGGGGCCTGGTGATGTTAGGGGCGTTCGGCGCAGGATTGACGTGGGCATCCGCTCTCATTCGATGGTGATACGGTTGGTTGAAGCGAGCCTCTAGCCCGGCGCCATTCACCGTTCCATCGAACAATTTTTCCCGTTGACATTCAAGGGAAATTCGACGATATCTAACCCAACGGAGACGGCTTGATACGCTCTCTCCAGCTTCGAATAGTACGATAATGCGCGTAACCAGTAGCCTCGCGTCATCACTCCAGGATTATGGCGACTCTCCAATCAGCAAGGTCATCCAATCTTGGGTTGGTCTTTCCTGGCCAGGGGTCTCAGTCAGTCGGGATGGGAAAAGCATTAGTGGAGGCCCATCCGAGTATCAGGAGTCTCTACGAAGAGGCCTCGTCGGTGCTAGGATATGACATTGCCGCGCTGTGTTTTGAGGGGCCAGCGGAACGATTGAACCTCACGGAATATACTCAGCCAGCATTGTTGGTGAGCAGTGTCGCCGCGTTTCATGTGTTTGCGCCATTGGGTGTTTCGCCGATTGCGGTAGCTGGTCATAGCCTGGGTGAATATTCAGCTCTTGTCGCTGCTGGAGGATTGACCTATCGTGAGGCTGTGACGATTGTGCAGAAGCGAGGTCGCTATATGGCTGAAGCGGTGCCGCCGGGGACTGGACTTGTCGCTGCGCTACTCGGCCTCGCGGTTGACGTGGTGAAAGATGTATGTCGGGAGGCCTCCTCGGTGGGGGTTGTCGCTGCGGCGAATTTTAATTCGCCCGGCCAGATTGTCGTTGCCGGGGAAAAGGCTGCCGTGGAACGGGCCATTGAATTGGCGAAGGCCAAGGGATGTAAGAAGGCGATCCCTCTCCCTGTGAGTGTCCCGGTGCATACGCCTCTGATGCAGAAGGCGGCCGATCGACTAGCCGAAGATTTAGCCGCAATCACCTGGTCCGATCTCAAGATGCCATTGGTAAATAATGCGGAAGCCAGGGCAATCACGAAGGCTGGTGAGATTCAGGCATCGCTGGTACGACAACTTCCTTCGTCGGTGCTCTGGGATGATTCGGTGAAGGCTATGGCCGCAATGGGTGTGAAGACGTTCGTTGAGGTTGGACCTGGAACGGTATTGAGCGCCTTGATCAAACGGATTGTGCCGGATGCGGCGACTCTGAACGTCAATGACCCGAAGTCGCTTGAAGCGACTCGTGCTGCGTTGAGTGTGTAAAGGAATCTGATGGGCGAGCAGATGTCCCTGCATGGTAAGGTGGCGATAGTCACAGGGTCGGCGCAAGGGATCGGTCGGGCGATTGCCGAGTCGTTGGCTCAAATCGGGGCGGATATTGTTGTCGCCGATCTTGATCCAAGCCGGTCGAAGGACACGGTCGCGGCGGTGGAACAGTTGGGGCGCAAGGCACTGAACGTCAAAGTCAATGTGGCGGATGCCAGTGACACCAAATCCATGGTCGACCAGGTGCTCAAGGAATGGGGGAAGGTCGATATTCTGGTGAACAATGCCGGAATTACGCGTGATGGGTTGTTGTTGCGGATGAAGGAGGAAGACTGGAGCCTGGTGTTACAAGTTAATTTGAATGGGACGTTCAACTGCACGAAGGCGGTCTTGCTCCCGATGACCAAGCAGCGGTATGGTCGTATTGTCAACATTGCGTCGATCGTCGGAGTGATGGGTAATGTGGGCCAGGCCAATTACGCGGCATCGAAAGCGGCGGTGATTGGATTGACCAAGACCGTTGCGCGGGAATATGCGAGCCGTTCGGTGACGGTAAACGCAGTCGCACCTGGATTCATCGATACCGCCATGACACAGGGGTTGTCGACGGAGGTGAAAGACGCGCTTCAAAAGCAAATTCCATTGGGACGGTTGGGCACACCGGCCGATATTGCGGCAGCGGTGCGTTTTCTCGTGTCGGACGACGCGGCCTATATTACCGGACACGTGTTGCACGTGAACGGGGGGATGTTGATGTCCTAGCGACTGTAGGGATAGATTCATTGTACGATGCTGCGGCGGCAGGTTCGCAGCGACAAGGAGGGTCTAGGATGGGGAAGGAGGCAGGAAAATCAATGGGCACTGTGGATGAACGAGTGAAAAAAATTATCGGAGAGCAACTCGGAGTCGAAGAGGATGAGGTCACGCCCGAAGCCAGCTTTGTGGAAGACCTTGGCGCTGACTCGCTTGATACGGTTGAGTTGGTGATGGCCCTCGAAGAAGAATTCGGCATCGAGATTCCCGACGAAGACGCGGAGAAGATTTTGACGGTCGGGAAAGCGTTGGACTATATTAAGGAAAAGGCCTAGCAGTCATCGACGCTATGAGTGCTCGTTCGACCAGACGGATCGTCGTGACTGGCCTGGGGGTGATCACGCCTCTGGGGACAGGTATCGACAAGACGTGGAAGGCCATCTGTGCCGGTGAATCCGGCATCAGCCGAATCACGAAATTCGATCCTTCGGTCTACGATGCTCAAATCGCCGGTGAAGTGAAAGATTTCGATCCCGCCGAGTTTATCGAGAAAAAAGAAATCAAAAAGATGGATCTGTTCATCCATTATGCCGTGGGCGCTGCCCAGATGGCGGTGAATGATGCAGGGTTCAGCGTGGCGCGGGAAGAGGCGACGAAAGTCGGTGTGTATATCGGATCGGGCATCGGGGGGCTTGGATCAATCGAGCACTACCATAAAATTCTCCAGGAAAAGGGCCCCGGGCGCGTATCGCCATTTTTTATTCCGATGACCATTATCAACCTGGCCTCCGGGCAGGTCGCGATCAGATTGGGCGCTAAGGGGCCGAACTCCTGCGCGGTGACGGCTTGTGCGACGGGCAATCACTGTATTGGCGACGCGTTTCGACTGATTCAGTCTGGCGATGCCGATGTCATGATCGCGGGTGGGGCGGAAGCGGCCATTACGCCGCTGGGGGTTGCAGGTTTTGCGGCATCGAAAGCCTTGTCGTTTCGAAATGATGACCCGACGAAAGCGAGCAGACCGTTCGACAAGGATCGCGATGGGTTTGTCCTTGGCGAAGGTGCCGGAGTCGTAGTCCTGGAGGAACTCGAGCATGCGCGTCGACGAGGGGTTCGAATCTATGCCGAACTCATCGGCTATGGCCTGAACAGTGACGCCTACCATATCACCGCCCCGTCCGAAGAGGGTGAAGGTGCGGTCCGGTGCATGGAGCTAGCCCTCATGGATGCAGCCATCGATAAGGACCAGGTCGGGTACATCAATGCGCATGGAACGTCGACGATGGCGGATGCCATTGAGACCAAGGCCATCAAACAGGTATTCGGCGAACGGGCCTACCGTATTCCGGTGAGTTCGACCAAGTCGATGACCGGCCACTTACTCGGGGCGGCCGGTGGGATTGAAGCGGTGTTCAGTGTTCTGGCGCTTCACCACGGGATACTTCCCCCGACGATCAATCTGGATCATCCGGATCCTGCATGTGATCTGGACTACATTCCGCACAGGGCCAGGCCGGCTGGAGTGACGGTTGCGCTGTCGAATTCTTTTGGATTCGGCGGGGTGAATGCCTGTCTGCTCTTTAAAAAGCCCGGCGCCTAACGGACTTGTGCGAGGGGTGTACTCGCCGCTATGACTTCGGCCTCCTCCGCCGACCCGCTCCAGTCCTCATTGGGCTATCGATTCAAGGCTCTGGCCTTGCTCGAAGAAGCCTTGACGCACTCCTCTCTCGTCAATGAACAGAAATCGATGTCGCTTCAACATAACGAGCGGCTTGAGTTTCTCGGCGATGCCGTGCTATCGCTCGTGATGAGCGAGTATCTGGCTTCCACGTTGCCGCAGTCTTCAGAGGGAACTCTCTCGAAGTTGAAAGCACAGTTAGTGAGTGAGGCATCATTGGCGCAAGTAGCCCGCAGGCTTGGACTGGGAGAGTATCTCAAGCTTGGACGTGGGGAGGAGCGTTCGAAGGGGCGAGAGAAAGACTCGTTGTTGGCCGATGGGTTGGAGGCGGTGCTTGCGGCGGTTCATCTTGACGGTGGATTTGACGCAAGCCGTACGGTGACGCGCCACATTTTCGCAGAGGAACTCACGCATATTGTTGCGCGACAGGAGCAGCCGGGAGCGGGCGACTACAAGACTCAGTTTCAGGAGTGGTGTCAAAAGCGACATGACACATTGCCCCGCTATGCGACCGTTCGGGAAACGGGGCCCGACCACCAGAAATCATTTGAGGTTGAACTGTCGATTCAGGGAGAAGTTGTGGGTGTGGGATCCGGCCGAAGCAAGAAAGAAGCAGAACAGCAGGCGGCGAAACAAGCCCTCCAACAATTAGGAGATTGATCCGGTCGCCATGGTAGGATGACTTCGCCATGAGCTCAGTTATTATTCCAGGGAGGCAGATGATGCAGAGACGAAGGTTCGTGAGAATGGTGGTAGTGACGTGTGTATTCGGTGGGAGTCTGTTGCTGGGGATGGATGCTCTCTTCGCCGCTGACAAGGCTCCGGTCGGACGAGCAGAAGTGACGAAAGGTCCCAAGGCGATTATTAAAACAAAGTTTGGCGACATGGACATCGTTTTCTTTTCGGAAAAAGCCCCCAAGCATGTTGAGAATTTCATCACATTGGCGAAATCCGGCTTCTATAATGGCACAATCTTTCATCGAGTCATTCCAGGCTTCATGATCCAAGGTGGCGATCCCAACACCAAAGACTTGAATAAGCCGGAGACCTACGGCCAGGGGGGGCCGAGCCAGCGGCTCAAGGCGGAGTTCAACGATATCCCTCACAAACGAGGGATTCTCTCCATGGCACGTACGAACGATCCGAATAGTGCCGGTTCGCAATTCTTCATTGTCGTCAAGGATTCGAACTTTCTCGATGGACAATATACGGTCTTTGGCGAAGTGGTGAAGGGGATGGAAGTGGCGGACAAAATTGTCGGGTTACCAAGGAACAGCCACGACCTTCCGACCGATCGGGCGGAAATGACGGTTGTGGTGGTTGAGTAACCGATGTAGGTGTGGTGGGCTATGACGCGTGACGCGGTGACCATGAAGGCCTTCGTACTGTGCGGAGTGCTGATGGTGTTCGGTTTTCTCATGGGTTGTGGGCAAGCTGAGGTGAAACCCGTCGCTCCTCCGCCAAGCCCTGGTCCGAAAGCTATTATCAAGACGAAGTTTGGGGACATCCACATCAAGTTGTATCCGGATGTGGCTCCGAATCATGTGAAGAACTTTATCCAGCTAGCCAAGTCCGGCTTTTACGACGGGACAATATTCCACCGGGTGATTCCAGGTTTTATGATCCAGGGTGGTGATCCCAATACCAAGAACTCGCTCCACAAAGACATCTATGGGCAGGGTGGGCCGAAGGACGAAAAAGGCAATCCGATCCTCTTGAAGGCGGAGTTCAGCGACATTCCTCACAAGCGCGGCATTGTGTCGATGGCGCGCGCGAACGAACCGGACACCGCGGGGTCGCAATTTTTTATTGTTGTTGAACTATCCCCCTTCCTTGATAGGAAATACACGGCTTTTGGCGAAGTGACCAAAGGCCTTGGTGTTGCAGATAAGATTGTGAGCGTGCCAAGAAATGATCGCGACTTGCCGAATGAGCGGGTTGAGATGACCGTGACGATTATCGAATAAGATGAAGTGTGAACCAGGGAACACTATTTGATTTTTTCAATGAATGTGCGCAGGCGGGCGCGCTCGGACGGAAAGAACAGAACGAACCTCAGGCCAAAGGCATGACCTGAGACCCAACGTACCGATGCCCGTTCGACTTTCACAGGGGGTGACTGGTCGGGAAGCTGAAGAGCGATCTGAACGTCCAGCCCTTCCGCCATATTGATAGCAGATTCTGCTCGACAGCCGGCCGTCGAGATGTTTGTAATCGTCGCGTCGCCTTCGACCTCGCCAGAAGAAAATCCCAGGGTACAGCGTAACTCCACTCGGCGTGCTTTTCTGATCTTTCGTTCTTTTTCTCCGGTCATGGCGTGAGGCCTACTGTTAACGGGAGCGGGTCCCCGTCAGTGATGGTGACATCCTGGTCCATGGGTATGGGATTCAACTGCCGGAG
>DATEPD010000337.1:0-3569 GCA_035273365.1 Nitrospiraceae bacterium
AGATCGAGATCCCAGTTCTTCCGCTTCAGCAAGAGATCGCGAACGATTCCTCCGACAAGGTACAGTGACACTCCACCCTCATCCGCAAGATTCCCAACCTCACGAAGCAGAGAAAGACGCCCCTGAGGGAGCCAACGAAACAGATCGTTTTGGGTCATCCGATAATTCATGGGCCGCCAAATTGAAGAAAAGACTGTGAGACTTTTTGGATGCCAGAACGCTCGGTTCAGAGCTGTAAAGGGCACCCCCATCATCTCCCCTCACACCGACAGATTCGGTCATATTTGGACAGGTTATGCCATTTTTTTCCTGCTTTCTTCGCATTTCAAGGACTTTTACCCATCAGGACTTCCAATCTACTGAATTTCCTTGATCGGTCGCACACTACACGACGGCACACACCTTGCTGAGGAATTCTGAGTTGAAAGTGACTCTCACGCTGGAAGGAGGTTCCAAATAATGCTGAAGGCACACAAGAAGATTCTCCCGATTCTGGTGAGCGCCGCGGTCATTGTTATCTTGACCATAGCGCCAGTGCTGGCCAAAGACTCGAAAATCAAGAAGTCCCGCTACTCGCCTACGAAAGCCGCGGCTGAAGCCGCTGCAGTCAATCATGATGAGAAGCCTGGCCCGGCCTGGAGAACATTCAATGGCACAGTCAAGAAGATTGAGGGCAACGCTTATACTGTAGAAGATTATGAGGGCAATCACGTGAAGCTATATGTAGGCCAGGGTACGAAACACCTCAAACAAAAGAAGGTCGGGGACACCGTTCGTGCGGAAATTACGCGAGGTGGCTTCGCGAATTCTATTCAGTAACCCCCACTTCGAATCCGTGCACCCACCTCACGCGCGGTGGTGTCCGTGAAGAGGCCGGCCTTGAACAGGTCGGCCTCTTCATTTCTCTGTGCACTCACTTCTCAACTTTGGCAAACTGAATATCGCCGTAATAGGCGGTGGCCCGCTCCATCGTGTTGTCGGTGTCAGTCATGATGGCGACGCCGTTCATCAATGGCGGCTCTTCACCGAAGGCCTGCTTGTAGTCTTCGTAGATATTCCGTTCTTCACTGACCCAAAGCCCGACCTTCTGCGCTCCACTTTCCACGACAACCATCTGGGCAAAATCGGTATAGGCATTCTCGATGATCGTTCCAATCGGCATTTTCGTGTCCCAAATGTAGTTCAACGCCCCGATCGGGATGTCCCCGAAAATCGCTTGGCCAGCCTTGAATCTGAGCTTCTTGCCAAGACTCACCTTTTCCGGATCATAGGCGAATGTGATGTACAGCCTGGCCGGAAAATCATCGCCGTCTTTTTTGGTCACATCGTTGCGTTTCAGAATATTCTCGACCTTCCATCGCCAGCGAACAATTGGGTATTCCTTAGGATCGATGTTGATGGCTTTGATAAGGCCCGAGGCAGAGGCTTCACTCACTGCCTTCACCACAACAGCATCTCCGTCCTTGATCAATTCATAGGCCGTCTGCTTCGGGATTTTCTTAAACGTGAGCGGCTTCCATCCATCCGGCAAGGCCTGCCCCACTGGCGCCGAGGAAAACTTCCCCACCTCAAGCAGGCCAGGAACCTCGGCAACCACGATGCCGGCAACGAGCACACAGAGGGAAGCGACGGTTCCAGCAACAAACACGACGCTCTGTAACTTTCGATCTCTCATCACCGGCGCATCCAGGCAAACAGTTTCATCAGCATGTTTTTTGTTCTCGGGGTGAAGTGCGCCTTCCGCCAAAGATTCACAACTTTCTTATTCACTTCTGCTTGGGTGGGATAGGGGTGGATCGTTCCGGCTATTGTCTTCGCGCCCGCTCCGGCTTTCATCGTCACAGAAAATTCGCCGATCATTTCGCCGGCGTGAGCCGCCACGATCGTGGCGCCAAGAATCTTGTCTGTGCCTTTCTGAATGTGAATCCTCGCAAAACCCTCGTCTTCTCCGTCGAGAATCGCACGATCGACTTCATCAAGCTTGTAGGTGTAGGTTTCGACCTCGATGCCTTTTTCCTTCGCATCCTTCTCATACAGCCCAACATGTGCGACCTCCGGTTCCGTGAACGTGCACCAGGGCATGATCAACGATTCGACGGTGGCATAGCCCAGGCCCAAGGGATGTGGGAATAAGGCATTCTGAATGACGATCTGCGCCATGGCATCGGCCGCATGGGTAAATTTATAGCGCGAGCAGATGTCGCCTGCCGCAAAGATCCTGGGATTCGTCGTCTGCAGTCGCCCGTTTACTTTGACCCCGTCCTTGTCGAACTCGACACCGACCGCTTCCAAGCCGATTCCCTCGACATTTGGAGTACGACCAACGCCCACAAGAATCTCGTCGACTATCACATCGTATTGCCGGCCATGGGAATCGACGGTGATCCGCTTGCCGTTTTCCATCCTGTTGACCAGGAGGTCTTTTCCACAGCAAAGCAAGGTCACTCCATCACGCACCATGTGTTGCTCGACGATCTCAGCTGCGTCACGGTCTTCTTTCGGCAAAATCCCGTGCATCGCTTCAATGAGGTGGATCTGGCTCCCGAAGCGGGCAAACGACTGCGCCAACTCACAGCCGATGGGGCCGGCGCCGATCACCCCGATACGAGGTGGCAATTCCGTCAACGAGAACACCGTTTCATTGGTGAGATAGCCCGCCTCTTTCAATCCGGGTGTAGAAGGCTCAGACGCACGTGTGCCGGTACAGATCGCGGCTTTCACAAAGGTCAACGTTCGATTGCCGGCCGGTCCTTCGACTTGGATGCGATCAGCTCCGATGAAGCGTCCGCTGCCCATATAGACGTCCACGCCCAGCTTGGCATACCGATGGACCGAATCGTTGTGGCTGATCCGCGCGCGCAACTTCCTCATGCGCGCCATCGCCGCCCCGAAGTCGTACTTCACACCGGGAGGAATATGCAGGCCGAACTCCTCGGCGTTCCGTAAGTCGCCCCAAGCCCGCGCGGCACGAATGATGCCTTTCGAAGGCACGCACCCGACATTCAAGCAGTCACCACCCATCAAGTGCCGCTCGATCAATGCCACCTTTGCTCCGAGACCTGCCGCAATAACCGCCGTGATAAGCCCTGCCGTCCCTGCCCCGATCACCACGATATTGTATCGGCAGGCCGGTTCCGGGTTCGTCCAGTTCGATGGATGAACATTTTCCGCCAGTATGTGATTGTATTCGTCGAAGGGATAGATCATGCCCGACTCAACATAAGCCACCGGCGATCCTCTTTCGGCTTGAAGCATGTTCGCAACGTAGGGCTCCTTCGCAGAGGAGAGAGGTGCGCGTCACGCCTACTTCGCCGTAAATTTCTTGTACCCGACCGGCACCAGTGCGAGGAGCCCAAGCAAGATGAATGCTGCAATGACATTGGGCGAGGCAATTTCTTTCAACGAATTGATCGTCCCCAGTTGCCGGCCCGCATACGCATAGACGAATGAACCCGGAATGATACCGAGCGACGTAGCGACCATATAGGTTCCGACGTTCATCCGCGTCAAACCGGACACCAGATTGATGACAAAAAATGGAAAGAGCGGGATCAGCCGGAGCGTGATGA
>DATEPD010000338.1:0-3641 GCA_035273365.1 Nitrospiraceae bacterium
AGATTGGTCATTCCCGGAGCAGAGGAACCGGTCTCGATCGAAGATGCGCGCGTGCAGTGGGTCGGCGAGGACACGTTTGGGGTCTCGTTTCGGAATGTTCGAGCAGCCGAGTTGGATGAACTCGAACAGCTCATCGACGAATATGAAGAGACCGAAGACAGCGGCCATGCCTAGAAATCTACTCGTGTCACGTCTTTCTTCTCCGGCAGACGATCTGCTGGCATCTGCGTCGCTCTCGATCTGAAAAAATCCCACCGTATTCCATTTGAACGCAGCTCAGGTCTTTTCGAACTGCGGGTTCGCATACGAAGGACGTCTGCAAAGATTCCGAGCTGGCGAGAAATCCTGGCGGTCTTTTTGATGATCCCGTTAATGGGTCGATGCTTGACTGATCCACATCGGAAGAATATCGTATCGGTGTGGGAGGAGCTTAACGCCCCGAGGGAATATGGTTCATGAGGAGGTCGAGCGTTGGGATGGTGTGCATGCCCAGCTTGACTGGGAAGCCTAAAGTCCCGCCAAGATCTCCGCCGTACCTAGCCGTCCTCGGTAGGTGCGCGCTTCTCCCACCCTAATTTCACACTCGTTCCAGCTGATCGCTCTCCATTTCACCACCACATCATGTCCTGTTTCACTTATCGCTTATGCTGGCCTTACTAGATTGGAAAAGCGTGAAGCAATCCCTCAGCGGTAGCACGTTACATCCTCGCGAACGTGCGACATCAGGAAATGGAGGAGCTGTTTCGCGACTAAGGATGTCGCTAACGAAAGGGCTCCCCAATTATAGTGGTTCTAGAAATCGGCTCGGTAGATGAAAATAAAACAGATGCTCACTGGCGAGGATAAGCTGGCCCGCTCTCTTCTGTAGCACCCTGGTGCCAGTGGTTAGTTATCTGGCAATAGAAAATAGAACGCGACGATAATAATCGGGCCCACCACATACATCGCTTTCCTGCCGAAGGCATCGTTGACGCCATAAATCAAAATCGCTGCCATGAAGATATAGTAGAGCATTCCGATTCCCCGATATCCCCCACTATGTTCCTCTGCCAGGGCGAGCGCGGGAGACGCCAGGGTCAATACGCCAGAAAGGGCTGCGAGTCGTTTCATCTCCTTCTCCTTCTCGATGATGTTAAGTCCTCTACGTCCTGTTGCTGGTTGGATTTCAAGGCGAGATTTGTCACAAGATGCACGATGTATTTCATAGATTCGGGGCATAATTTTGCATATTCTGTCCCGAGAAGTCAAACCGGTGCAGCAGTGGGACGAACCCATTAGGATCGATAGCTTGCGTTGATACGGACGTAGTCAAGTGACAGGTCGGTCGTCCACATTTGGGCACCGTGACGTCCTTGTCCCAACGCCACGGCGATCGTAAATTCTTTTTGGCGAAAGACTTTCGCGATTCGTTGTTCAGCTGCGAGTCCAAGTCCAACTCCTCGTTGTACCATCTGAACTCCGCCAAACGACACGTTCAGCTTCGAGGGGCTAATCGGGACGCCCGCTCGTCCAATCGCTGCCATCACACGACCCCAATTGGCGTCTTCGCCGAACAGGGCAGTCTTCACCAAGTTCGAGGTCGCGATGGTTTGAGCCACCTGCCGTGCCTGCCTCACGGTAATTGCTCCAGTCACCTCAATGTTCACGACCTTGGTCACGCCCTCCCCATCGCGGCAAATGGCCAACGCGAGTGCCTGACAGGCTTCCGTCAGCAGGAGTAGGAACCGACGGAAGGCAACCGTACCGTTTTTGATCATGCGGTTCTTCGCGATGCCATTCGCCAAGCACAGGACGGTATCGTTCGTACTCGTGTCTCCATCCACTGAGATGCAGTTAAACGACTCATTGACCGCTAATCTGAGAGCCTGTTGAAGGGCGCTCTTCGTAATCGAGGCGTCTGTGGTGAAATAGGCCAGCATCGTGGCCATGTTGGGATGGATCATTCCAGAGCCCTTTGCCATACCACCAATTGTTATCAAGCGACCCCCGATCATGTCTTGACGTGCGACGGACTTCGGGCGCAGGTCGGTCGTCATGATCGCCCGAGCAGCATCCAGGCCTCCGTGATCGCTGAGCTGAGTGAGCAGCTGTGGTATTCCCTTGATGATTCGATGGACAGGCAACACACGACCGATCACGCCGGTGGATCCAATGAACACGTGGTGTAAGGGGATATTCATGCGCCGTGCGACTGACGTTGCGGTTAACTTCGCGGCAGCCAATCCTTTGGCACCGGTACAGGCGTTTGCGTTACCACTGTTGATGAGGATGGCCTGTCCGATTCCTTTGCGCAGGTGTAGACGATCGATGATGACCGGTGCTGCGATGACCTGATTGCGGGTGAAGACGCCGGCGATAGGACCACTCTGTTCCGAGGCGACGAGCGCAAGGTCGAGCAGGCCTGGCTTTTTAATGCCGCAATGGATGCCGGCTGCACGAAACCCTTGTGGTGCGGTAATTCCGCGTCGTGGAGATGCGGTTGATGTCTTCTCGGTCATAATCGTGAACGAGGCGTCCTGCTCAAGCAATGTGGATTAAGGATAGGCAGCGGGAGCGGTCAAACCTGTCTCTTCGGGGAAGCCCAGCATGAGGTTCATGGCCTGAATGGCCTGACCTGCGGCACCTTTCACAAGATTATCCAGGGCAGCCACCGTAATGACTGATTCTGACCGAGGGTCCAGGTAGACTCCTATGTCGCAATAGTTGGAGCCCTTAATGTAGCGCGGATTCGGCATGATGGCGTCCTGGATTCTGACGAATCGCTCACCTTTATAAAATGTCCGATAGAGCATGCGTAGATCTGACAGTGCCATCGGACTCTTGAGGCGGCAGTAGGCGGTACTCAAGATGCCGCGGTTCATCGGTACGAGGTGTGGGGTGAATGTCACGATTGGCTGTGTGACAATTGTCCCAGATGACTGAGATAGGCGATGAAGTAACCCGCCGAGTTCTTGTTCGATCTCAGGGGTGTGGCGGTGCTGCCCTACTTTGTAAGGCTCTAGGGATTCATGGGCCTCCGGAAAATGAAAGGGAAGTGCCGGGCTCCGCCCCGCGCCAGAAATGCCGGATTTCGCATCGATGACCACGGTATGTGGTTGCACGAGATCTTGGGCAAACAGCGGGGCTAATTGCAGAACGGCTGCAGTAGGGTAGCAGCCGGGTGATGCCACCAGCTTTGCTTTGGCGATGGCAGCTCGGTGCAATTCGGGGAGTCCATAGACCGCGTCCTTGAGTAGGCCTGCGTATGTGTGTGGTGTGTGATACCACTGTTCATAGACCGCCGCATCTTTAAGTCGATAATCAGCACTGAGGTCCACCACCAGCTTGCCGGTTTGGAGGCAGGCAGAGACCGGAGCCAACGATTTGGTATGGGGAAGAGCCAGGAAAAGTACATCAGACTGTTCGGCCAAGGCTTCGGGTGAAAGCGCTTGAAATGAGAGAGACACGAGGCCGGCCAGACTGGGGAAGAGTGCTGCAACGGGAGTCCCTGCGGATTTTTCCGATGTCACAGACTGAAGCTCAAAATACGGGTGGAGGGCTGCCAGGCGGACGAGCTCTGCACCAGCATAGCCACTAGCTCCTGCGATAGCGACGCGTACTTTTTTCATCTGCTTCATCCGTTTGTTCCTCCACAGACATAA
>DATEPD010000339.1:0-11315 GCA_035273365.1 Nitrospiraceae bacterium
ACAAGATGCGCCGGTGAACCGGCTTGAGGCCGTCCCGTACATCGGGGAGCGCGCGACCGACAATGACGCTCATGGCGTAATCGAGATAGGACGAGCGCATCTCGTCTTCGATGGCAATCTGTCCTAATCTCTCATCAGGTGGCATTGATTTTCCCCACGGCTGCTGAAAATAATCCCCTTTTCACCCGACCCCGCCCCTGCGCGCCAAGACGCGCCCTCCCGGGCTTCGTTCTCGGCTCGTGAAAAATTTCAACGTACCCCGAGGGTACGCCTCAGATTCTCCCTCGCCTGCGGCCTCGCTGGATGATCATTTTGAGCATCCTACAGCTACGGCGTGTATTCTGAGTCCGAGATTCAATCTGAGTCGAAGACTGATAGCTCGCTTGCTACACGTCCAAGTTTCTAACTTCTAGTGCGTGGGCTTGAATGAAATCTCGTCGAGGCTCGACCTCATCACCCATCAGAATTGTGAAGATCTCGTCGACGCCGGGCACGTCTTCCAGTTTGACTTTTAGCAGCGTCCGGACCTCCGGATTCATTGTTGTTTCCCAGAGCTGATTTGGATTCATTTCCCCGAGACCTTTGTAGCGCTGAATGCTGAGCCCGTGCTTGCCCTTATCGAGGATCGCTTTAACCAGCTCAGCCGTCGCGGGCTGGAGCTGTTCCTGACCCTCTGTTTTGATCTTGTAGGGCGCCCGGCCTAAGCCGATAGCCGACGGAGAGAGCTTCTGAAGCTCGCGAAATTCTGCGGAGCCGACCAGCTCGTGCGTCACGGCAACGCTATGGGTAGTCCCATTGGCATGCAGCCGGCAGATAGCTTTGTTCGATTGATGTTCTTCGTCTTCGAGGATCTCCAATGTCGGTGTCAACTTCGGATAGACCACCGCGAGAGTTTTCTTCACGTTGGCCATAACCTTCTTGAGAGCTGTCTGATCCTTGAGATGTTCGCGATCGAGTCCCGGTTCATCCACAAATGCCCGCAGCATGCTGGCCTCGTGCGGTTTCTTGTTGAGTCGACCGAGCAACGTCTCGAAGGCGATCAGCTTCTTAAGAATGGGCAGGAGCCGCCGTCCGGTTACATAGCCTTGGGCGCCTTCCAAATATACTTCTACGTCCTCGACCGCAATATCAGCCAAGTGCTCGTTCAATGCCATTTCATCTTTGAGGTACCGTTCCGTCTTGGCCTTCTTCACCTTGAACAGCGGTGGCTGCGCGATATAGACGTAGCCTCGCTCGAGGAGCTCCGGCATCTGCCGGAAAAAGAACGTGAGGAGCAGGGTCCGGATATGGCTGCCGTCCACGTCGGCGTCCGTCATCAGGATGATCTTATGGTACCGGGCCTTGCTGATGTCGAACGAGTCTTTGTCCGCCTTCTCGCTCTCTTCGCGCTTGCGGCCGATGCCAGTTCCGAGCGCCATGATCAACGTCCTGATCTCGTCGCTCGAGAGCATTTTGTCGAAGCGCGCCTTCTCGACGTTGAGTATCTTGCCCTTCAGCGGAAGAATCGCCTGAAACTTACGGTCGCGTCCCTGCTTTGCAGAGCCGCCGGCCGAATCCCCTTCGACGATATATAAGTCGCTCAATGCCGGATCTTTCTCCGCGCAGTCGGCGAGCTTGCCGGGTAGGGAGCCCCCGTCAAGCGCGCTCTTACGCCGGATGAGCTCTTTGGCTTTTCGCGCCGCTTCGCGCGCGCGAGCCGCGTCGATCGCTTTTCCGATGACTTTTCGGGCTACCGTCGGGTTCTCTTCGAAATAGGTCCCGAGTGCTTCGTTCACCGCAGACTCGACGACGCCTTTCACCTCGCTATTGCCCAGTTTGGCTTTCGTCTGTCCTTCGAACTGGGGATTCCGGACCTTGACACTAACAACAGCGGTGAGACCTTCACGGACGTCGTCACCGGTGAGCGATTCAGTGTCCTTCTTGAGCAGATCGTTGGCGTTGGCGTAACTGTTGATCGTACGGGTGAGGGCTGCCTTGAAACCGACCAGGTGCGTGCCCCCCTCCTTGGTGTTGATGTTATTCGCAAAGGAAAATAGATTTTCTGAGTAACTGTCGTTGTATTGAAGCGCGACTTCGAGCACCATCTCCTGTTTCTCGACCTGCACGTAAATAGGTTTGTGCAACGGCGTCTTGGCTTCGTTCAAATGCTCGACGAACGACACGATCCCGCCCTTGTACTTGAATACTTGCTCTTTGACCGGTTCTTTTCGTTCATCCTTGAGGGTGATCTCGAGTCCTTTGTTCAAAAAGGCGAGCTCCCGCAATCGTTGCGCAAGCACGTCGAAACTAAAGTCGAGCGTCTCGAATATCTGCCCGTCGGACTTGAACGTGACCGTTGTGCCACGACGCTTGGTTTTACCCGTCATCTTGAGCGGGGCAGTCGGTTTGCCGCGCTCGTAGCGTTGCTCGAACACCTGGCCGTCCTGCCAAATCTCCAGCTCGAGCCATTCAGAGAGCGCGTTGACCACCGAGATCCCAACGCCGTGGAGCCCGCCGGACACCGTATAGGCGCCCTGTTCGAACTTGCCACCCGCATGCAAAACCGTCAGCGCCACTTCGGCAGCAGACTTTTTTTGTGTCGAATGCATCCCGGTAGGAATCCCGCGGCCGTTATCCACGACCGTGACGCTGTCATCGATGTGGATTGTCACCTCGATCGTCTCACCGAACCCCGCCATATGCTCATCGACGCTGTTATCGACCACTTCATAGACGAGGTGATGGAGGCCATCCACACCGGTGCTGCCGATGTACATCGCCGGTCGCTTCCGCACGGCGTCCAGGCCCTCCAATACCTTGATTTGATCCGCGCCGTAACTCTCGGATATCGGTGTGGTCTTGTTGTCGTTACTGGCCATCAGTCTCCTAACTCTCACGAAGGTACAAAGAGCGAGAGGAAAGAATCCATCCTCTAGCCGTTAGCGCCTAGCATTAGGCTTCAAATCTTAATTGGCATGACCACGCATTTGAACCCGGGACTGTCTGATTCCTGGATCAAACAGGGGCTGAGCGGATTGTCCATTTGCAGAGAGATCGTCTCTCCGTCCATCACTCCGAGAACATCCAACAAGTAGCGGGCATTGAACCCTGTGTTCAAGGTCTCCCCTTCATACTGTGCTGCAAGCTCTTCGGTCGCTTCTCCAAAATCAGGATTGCTGGAGAACAGCGTCATCTGTCCGGAGACAAACGACACCTTCACCGCACTCGCTTTATCGCGGGACAGTACGGAGACACGCCGAAGCGCACTTTCAAGCTCGCTGCGATTGACGCCGATTTTCTTGCTACTCTCTTTCGGAATCACTTGCTGATAGTTCGGGTAGTTCCCCTCCATAAGCCGCGAGGTCAGCAGCAGTCCGCTCTTACGGAAAATCATGAGATTTTTTGTGAACCCGATCAAGGGTTCGCCCTCGCCGCCTTCCTCCAAAAGACGCTGCATCTCATGCGCCGCTTTCTTCGGAATAATGGCTTTGATTTCTTGCGGAGCGCCTTTGGCACCAGCCTTTCCAACCTCCTGCTCGGCAACGGCCAATCGATGTCCATCGGTGCCGACCAGCCGTAGGATTGTTTTCTTCTCCGTCGTAATCAGCGTCACCAAAAGACCATTGAGGATGTAGCGCGCGTCATTGTCTCCGGCAGCGAAGAGGGTCTTCCGAATCAGCTCCAAGAAACCAGCTCCGGCGAGAGGAATGAGCCCTTCCCGTTCGATCGTGGGTAGTGCAGGATAGTCGCTGCTGGGGAGTCCGACGATCTTGAATTGGCTCTTGCCGGCATGAATCGTCGACCAATTATTATCCCCCGAGGTGATTTCAATTTCACCGACCGCCAGTTCTTTGATGATCTCATAGAGCTTTCGAGCCGAGACCGTCATACCTCCGGGCTTCTCCACGGTAGCCTTGTAAAGCCCGCGCATGCCGATTTCGAGGTCGGTGGCAACAATTTCCACCCCCTCCTGCTTCGCTTCAATCAAAATATTCGAGAGGATCGGCATCGTGTTGCGCTTTTCGACAACCCCTTGGACCCGCTGGAGACCTGTCAAAAGCTCAACCCGTCCCATACGCAGTTTCATCATCGCTTCCCCCTCAACGACGCCGTTCACGCCCGCAGGATCTGTTCCCTTAAGCTATCCAAGGTCGCACTCAATGAACTGTCGCTGTCTTTGGCTTTTATGACCTGCTTGCAGGCGTGGATGATCGTCGTGTGGTCTTTGCCTCCGAACTGCCGCCCAATCTCGGGATATGAGGAGTCCGTCAGCTCCCGACAGAGATACATGGCAATCTGTCTCGGATGCACCAGTGTCTTGCTCCGACGGCGCGATTTCAGGTCGGCGATCTTCACGTGGAACCGCGCGCCCACCATTTCCTGAATGTCATCCATCGACACAATCTTTTTCTTGGTGCCGATCAGATCCCGGAGTACGTTCTTCGCCATCTCCAGCGTGATCGTTTGCCCGGTGAGCGAGGCATAGGCGCCGAGGCGCACCAGCGAGCCCTCAAGCTCGCGGATGTTGCTTTTCATCGTCGTGGCGAGAAACTGAATGACGTCTTCCGGCAAGGTGACGCCCTCGTCCTCCGACTTTTTCCGCAAGATAGCAATCCGTGTTTCAACGTCCGGCGGCTGGAGGTCCGCGATCAGCCCCCATTCAAACCGTGACCTCAACCGTTCCTCGATATCGGGCATGTCTTTCGGAAAGCGATCGCTCGAGAGGACAAGCTGTTTGTGCGCTTCATAGAGAGCATTGAACGTGTGGAAGAATTCCTCCTGCGTGCGTTCTTTACCTGCCAAGAATTGAATGTCATCGATCATCAACATGTCGATATGACGATACCGCTTTCGCAGATCCATCATTTTGTCATATCGAATGGAGTTGATGACTTCGTTCGTAAACTGTTCGGTTGTCAAATAGGCAATCCGGAGATCAGTCCGCTCTGCTACATAATTTCCAATGGCATTCAAGAGGTGTGTTTTTCCCAGCCCGGTCTCTCCGTAAATAAAGAGTGGGTTATAGGCTTTTGCCGGCTGTTCGGCGACCGCCATACAGGCGGCATGGGCAAATTGATTTCCTGCGCCAACTACGAAGTTCTTGAATGTATACTTTGGGTTAAGCTGGATTCCCCGCTTCGTCCGTGACCCAGTAATTTGGCGACTCGTTGCGGGAGTACTCCCACTATTCTCAGATTGTTTTATTGCGTGTTTCTGGAAGATCACAAATGTGATGGCAGTTTCTTCTCCACCTCGAGCAGTAGAGACGGCTTCGGCTAGAAGTGTCCCGTAGTGTTGGCTTAACCAATCACCGAAAAACTTATTGGGCACGCCTAGTTGCGCTGTGGAGTCTTCAATCCGTTCTAGATGAATCGGTGTAAACCACGTATCATAAACTTGTTTTGGCACTTTCCCCTGGATATACGCTAGGGCATCCTGCCATTGGCTTGCGATAGTCATAATCTCTGTATCATTCTTCGTACACAGGCTTATTCACACCTGTGGATAACTTGGTTCTTCAGGTGGTCTTTTCTTCTGACAGTCAAGCAACACCAGACTTTGAAGGGGCTATGGTAATTATATTCATAGGAATTACCACAGATTATGGACTTTGCATGCAGTGGTTACCCAGAGTCAACCCCCAACGCTCTCCACAGAGATGGTGTTATAAGAAACTTGGAAATTCAATCCTTTAACTTCCATTCACAGATTTCACTGGGCCTACTCCTATTCCGACTCCTACGACGATCTTTCTCTATTGCAAAATTGCTTAAGAGAAGAGTCACTGCTGGATTTATATAACAATGATGCGTTCCGATGAGAAAATTTTTTCAATAAGTTCGTCGTACGTCAACGTCGGACGAGCATCACTCCCCATCATTCTTTCAGTACTCAGCACAGCTCCCTTCATAAAAGAAGGGGTTATCGATGTTGCCTGCTCAACAAAGACAATCTCCATATCCGTATCACTCTCTTGAAATAACGATGGAGAGATGCGGTCCGGCTGTTGTCGAAGAAGATAGAGTGTTGCACTCATAAAACCATTGACAAATCTCTTAAAAAACCAGAGTTGTATCAACCGACCGAAGTAACTCTCTTATTTCATCTGCAGGCTGACATGCTACAGAAAAATCATCAGACCATGCATCCATTGCCGTTCCTGGCTCGACGATAAATGGAACGGACAAGTGTTTAAAGGAAGGAAGATACTTTTCAAGAGTATCAACATCGACTATCTCTTCTGTGTCATCCATTAAGAGGCTCGGAGCACGCCCTAGCAGGATGACGGTCGTCTCGTGGTCCCCGGCACAAAGCCCCAACGCGATACGAAGTGCTTCAACAGGACGAGCCGTGACACAAGGATCTTCAGAAATCACCACAGCGATGCGTTTAGACATAGAAAAATCAGCCGAAGCGAAAAAATATCATGTGAAGGCCAGAAATCGGTCACAACCATCGATAATTCCTGACAACACTACGAGTCCAGATAAAGAGACCCTCGAATCGATAGTGACTGTTGAAACACCATGTTGCTGACAACCATACGCACAGACAGACGTCTTTACCCCGGCATTGATCAAACCAACGTAACGCGGGTCTGTAGCAGTCTTCACCCCTTCGTCAATCAGATAGAGATAAACGTCGACTCCACGACGCAAGGCAGCTTCTGCCAACTGAACGACGGTCTCAACACTTGGGTGAGAAGGGGGTGTGGATAACAAAATACCCAGCCTGCGATCAGCCATAGATATAAATAAAAGAGTTTAATATAATCAATTAGTTATAGTGATTGATCTGTGCAGACTACGAGCTTTTTTTCAGAAAGTCAACATGAAAAATTGAGAGTATTATGAGCGAAAGGTGCGAGTTTTTAACAGGGAAGAAAGCCCTTCAAGAGGGAGTTCCTCTTGAGCCTTTGACTCGAGGTCTCGGAGGATGATGGAACCTCGAACTGCTTCATCATCACCCAAGAAAATGGCATAACGGCACTTCGATCGATCAGCTTGGCGAAGATGCGCTTTGAGCGTGGTGGCGCGATAGTCAGATTGGGCCGAAAGTCCGGCCCTGCGAAGTTCGTCAAGAAGTACGAGCCCAAGTGGTGTGCCTTTCGCGCCGAACGATGCAACATAGTAGAGACAATCGCTTCGTAAAGATGATGATGAGTTCGGGAGCATCAATGACACACGTTCAAGTCCGATCGCGAATCCTACGGCAGGAATGGAGGGGCCGCCGAGCGTTTCCACTAATCCATCGTAGCGGCCGCCGGCACCCACCGCATTCTGAGCTCCTAAATGAGTCGACGTAATTTCAAAACTTGTCAAACAGTAGTAGTCGAGCCCTCTGACCAATCGAGGGTTGAGTCTATAGGGAATCCCAATGGCAAGGAGACCCGCGAGTACCTGATCAAAATGTGCACGAGCTTCAGGAGAGAGATGGTCCGTCAGCCTGGGCGCTGACTCGGTCGCTGCTTGACAACCCGGCACCTTGCAATCCAGTACGCGCAAAGGATTCGTGTTCATACGGCGCTGACAGTTCTCACAAAGCAGGGATTTCTGTTGTGAGAGGAAAGCAAGCAAGATCGGCTTGTACGCTGCACGATCGCTGGAGCTTCCAAGGCTATTGATCTCAAGTGTCAGATCGGGTAGAGCCAGATCCGATAGGAGGCGCCACAGTAGCGCAATGACCTCGATGTCTGCACGAGGATCCGACGTGCCGAAGGATTCGACACCGAATTGATGGAACTGACGGAGACGTCCTGCCTGCGGGCGTTCGTGGCGGAACATCGGGCCGATATAGAAATATTTCTGTGGGAGTGGGTCGGCTGCCCGATTGTGCTCGATGAAGGCGCGGACTGTGCCTGCCGTGCCCTCAGGACGCAAGGTCAGTGAGGTCCCATCTCGGTCTGGAAAAGTGTACATCTCCTTTTCGACGATGTCCGTTGCCGAACCGATACTCCGGGCAAAGAGCGCCGTGAATTCGAATATGGGAATACGGATTTCCTGATACCCGTAACAGAGTGCCCAGCGTCTCGCCGCATCCTCAATGAAACGCCACCGAGGCGTCTCTTCCGGAAGGATATCCTTGACGCCCTTGATGCCCTTAATCCGGTCCATATTCAGCGACTGCAAGAAAGATTCGGGACTATAGCGGCGGGTTGCCGGCAAGTCAACGCAGGTGAAAGGCAGTAGTTTGTCAACCGTGAAGCCTTGTTTGGAAGACTGCGAGGTCGAAAAGTTTTCCGCTTCACGAATAATGGATGACCGCCTCCTTGCACCGGTCGGCGCGTGGGGGTATAGTTCGCGGCCTATTTGCTCTGTGGGGAAAACTTCATGAGTGTAGATCAACCGACCCGACGCGTCATCGCACTTGCACCAATGCCGCCCGAGAAATCCGCCTATGCCCTGGCACGCTATAGCCGCTCGCCTGACTCTATCGAGAGCAGCCTCCGCTGGGTGCACGGACATTCTTCCGAAAAGTTCTGGGATCAGTTCTACTTCGACTACGGCCATGCGTCGATCGCCGATTTGGGCCATGCCATCATCTGCTTCGAGGACATCTCCGAACTCGCCGCAATTCGACTCGAAGACGAGCCTCTATGGGATGGCCAGGCGAAATCGAGCCGATATCAGAACTTTGCGTCCGGCGGGTGGTTCGTCCCAGATTCTATTCGAGGATCGGAGACAGAAGGTACCTACTTTGGCATTCTCCGGAGCCTCGCCGAGGTCTATCGGCTCTTGCACGAACCCCTCACTCAATTTATTTCGCGGCGCGAACCGTGCCCCGAGGCGATGAAACCGGCTGATTACCAACGGACGATTGCCGCCCGGGCATTCGATGTGACGCGGTATCTTTTGCCTCTCGCGGCCAGGACGAACGTCGGGCAGGTCGTCAGTATCCGGACGTTGGAAAAGCAAATAACCAAACTGTTGTCGTCACAGCTGCCGGAACTTCGCGCGATCGGAGACGAATTGAAGGAAGCCTGCCAACGGTCACCTGTCAATGTCTGGGGCGAGCTGTGCGGTCAGCCGACCGGAGGACATGAACCCCTTGCGCCGACGCTCGCCCGTCATGCGAAGTCGAACGACTATCAGTCCTCGGTCTATCAGGACCTTGCCACATACGCGAAGGACGCACTCCGGGGAACCGGATTGGATCACCCGACATCCTGGGGAGATCCGGAGCCGGTCGATCTTATCGACCCGCACGATCCCTTGGACGAGATCGTAACCACCTTGTTATACCGTGTCTCTCACGCGCCCTATCGGAGTCTCCTCGCGGTCGTTCGCGCCTGGACAGAGAAACAAAAACAGGAGGTCGTTGATGTGGCGACGAGTGCGCGAGGGCCCTATGACGAGCTCATCAAAGAATTTCGCAGCGGCTATGCCTTCACATTTGACGTCTTGATGGACATCGGAGGCTGGCGCGACATGCACCGGCACCGGCGTTGTCAGCAGATTCAACAGAACTTTACGACGGTGCACGGCTATGAAGTCCCACCGGCACTCGTGCAGGCGGGCTTGGATCGGGACTATCGACAGGCGATGGACGCAGTCCGCGCAGATATCGAGCAGCTGAAGAAAACGAGTGCAGAGGGGTCGCTCTATGCGACGCCGTTTGGATTTAAGGTACGTTGCCTGTTCAAGATGGACTATGCCGAAGCCGAGTACATTGCGAAACTCCGATCCGGTGTGAAAGGCCACTGGTCATACCGGACTGTGGCCTGGCTGATGAAACAAAAACTAGCGGCGCGCTATCCTTCTCTCGGTGATCGTATTCAGGCGACCTCGCCGGATATTGAGGACAACCTCACCAGATAGCAGCTAGCAAGCTGCGGAGAAGCGATTCTGGAATTCTACAAATCGATGAGCTGAATATGTGGGATTGGAGATGAATATCCCCCAGGATGCTCAAAATGGCCGTTCAGCAAGGCCGCAGCCCATGGAAGCACCGGAGGCGTAGCCTCTGGGCTACGTTGAGGATGCTTCCGAGGGGAGAACGCAGCTGGCGGACTTTTTCAGCATCCTGCTAGAGAGTCGACTCCGATGCCCGATTACCAAGCACAATGTGAAACGATGCTGTTGGAAGGCCAATGGGATCAGGCGCAGCAGACCGCACTGGCCTGGGCTCGCCATTCCGACATAGGCGCAGAACGGGATCCTCGACCGCAGTTCGCTTTGAACGTGATCCACTTGCTTCGCGGAGAGTTCGCCCAGGCCTGGAATACTCACCCGAAGTGCTTGCAGGAACCAGAGGACATTGCTCAGGTCAAAGAGTGGATCGAAGGATTCGTCGCGCGACAGGCGCAGCAGGCCAATGTCCATCTCCTGATGGGCCTCTTCCTCTCTCAGTCTGGAAAGTCCGAAGAGTCGGTTCAATTCTATAAGGAAGCCGCCAAGCTCGCGCCCCAGTCCGCCTATCCGCACCACTTTCTCGCGCAGATTCATGAGCGGGCGAATCATCTCGAAATGGCAATTAAAGAGTATCGCGAAGCCGTACGACTGGATCCATCCTATGCGCCGGCGCGAACCAATTTAGGCGTGGCCTATCAAGAGCAGGGACGGCTGGAGATGGCGATCCCCCAATATCGCGATGTGATCAAGCTGACGCCGAACGATGCGACTGCCCATGCGAACCTCGCCTGCGCTCTTGTGGAGCAAGGCAAGATGGAGCCGGCACTCCAAGCATACAAGGAGGCGTTGCGGCTGAATCCGAACGACGCCGAAGTGCATTTTGCGTTGGGAGGTCTCTACGAAACAAGAGGCCGCTTGGATTTGGCTCAGAAGGAGTACGATGCGGCTTTAGTTGCCGATCCGAACTTCGGTCCGGCGCACTCGGCGATCGGCTGGCTGGCGCTGGGCAAACAACACATGCAAACCGCCTACGAAGCCTTCAATCGGGCCCTCAAGTCTAATGCGGAAGATCCTCGGGCCTACCACGGCATCGCCGAGTACTATTCTCAAAAGGGGAAGCGCGAGAGCGCTCTGGACAATTTTGAAAAGGCGCTCAAATACTACAAAGACCCCGAAAAGAAAAACGCGCTGTTGAATCAGCTTTTCCAAGAAGGCCAAATGGCAGATTGAGAAGGGATAGCCTGGTTGGTCCCCCGTGCTCGCGCAACGCGCGCCCTCGGAAGGGCCTCGTTGGACGCGCGCAGTTGGAGACCAAGCCAGGCCATCCCTTTAAAGGGAGTAGCGAGCGAGCTTGGAGGGACCATTTGTAGAAAAGCTCGCGCCAATTCTGGCTGCATTCATGGAGCAGGATATGCCGGTCAGTATGCTAAGTAATTGGGCGCAAGGCCCGAGTCAATGAGCTATACATCTGAGAGCATTCTGCCG
>DATEPD010000340.1:0-4028 GCA_035273365.1 Nitrospiraceae bacterium
CTGTAGGTCTAGGGACTGATTTCGTGTAATGGAGTTCAATATGGCCGGGTCTGACGACGCCGCTGGCTGCCAATATGTATGACACGGTCCATTTTTGTCTTTTTCAGCTTGCTCTTCACTCTGCGCAACTTCATGGATTGAATCAGTGAAGTGATGCCGCCCATCTTGTTTTCCTTCTGTGAGCTTCACAAAAACAAAGTATGGAGCGTGGTCACGCTATGTCATACCAGCACACGTGGGGACTTCTGCTAGACTTGGGAGATGGATAGATCGATTCTAAGCTGGTCGTTCGGTGATCCAACCGGATGGACGATCGCCTGTGCTTTCTTCGTCCTGCTGTCAGGAACAATTGGAGGGGGACTGTATGCTCTCTCCTATCGATTGCTTATGATG
Source organism: Nitrospiraceae bacterium (assembly GCA_035273365.1). Lineage (GTDB taxonomy): Bacteria > Nitrospirota > Nitrospiria > Nitrospirales > Nitrospiraceae > Palsa-1315. The sequence continues at coordinate 394 of DATEPD010000340.1, forward strand.
GGGTCTCTTGACCTAGAGCAGAAAGCCAGTCCTCGTGTGAGTATTGTTCTGGGGACGCTGGTGGCCCTTGCTATCTTTTCCGCGATATACCTCACGTCCTTGAGCGGATTCTCTCGGCTCGACCTGAGTGATGGCCGACTCACTATCCACTACATCTTGCCTGAACGTACCGTGGTTCTCCCATTCAGCGACATCTTGAACGTGCAGGAAGAGCCAGCCTTCAAGGGCCGATGGCGGTTGGCCCTGACCACAGCTACAGGCGGAACCTATGAAAGCGCGTTGGCTTTTCGAGACGATGTGCATAGGGCAGGAGTGTTCCTCAAGGAACAGATGGCCCTCCCAGATTCCCTCAGCCCTTGAGTCCGAAGCAGGAGCGGTGTAATTGCTGGGATAACTGTCTCCTGATGCTACGCTCGCAACAGATCGGCTAAGACCTGCACCGTTAACGGCGCATTCCTCTCACTGGGGTTGTTGATCAACACATAAGCGTGGCGGCCTTCGCTGACAGCCTGTCGTGCTAACTGCACCGCCTCTCGTCTTATATGCCTGCGATAATCTCTCCATGAACATGTTTATAGCCCAACTGTCGCTGGCATAGCTTTAACCCGACCTGTGGCCTTCCCGAGAAACCGTTCTTTCAAACTGGGGAATGTACGAGTTCCTAGAATGCTGCGGGATGGGTATGGTTGCCAGTACATGTGCAATCCTCTAACCAAGGAGACTGTCATGGTATCTGTTCCCAAAGTTATTTACCTCGTATTTTGTGGGGTCCTGCTCAGCTTTGGACCCTCCACAGTCGCACAGACAGAGATATCTGCTCAGCGGCAAGGTGGTCAGGGGGTTGGCGAAACACCATTGCACCAGATGGAGAGCGCTCCGTCAGCAACCAGTAAAACCATCATCCAAGGCGAAGTGATAGCCGTTAAAGGCGATGATTGTGTTCTCAAGGATCAGGATGGCAAAGAGGTGCGGTTGCAAATCGACCTACCCCTCCTGAAGGCCGCAAACATCGAACCGGGTGACCGTATTGAAGCGACGGTGAACGATCAGAATCATGTGCTCTCTTTCAGGCGTGGCGGTCACGGATCCCCGAAATGATCAAGAGTAGAAGCCGTTCTCATTTCTGTGGTTCACAATTCGGCGACCTCGGGATTCGCCTGAGTGTCCATCAACCTGTCCTCAGCGAATCTATTCGAGAGTTTTGGCTTCGAAGCCAGCGAGGGAGTCGTCTTGTACGGTATAGCTGATCTCGACTGGGGTACAGCAGACTTCACAGTCTTCGATGTAGGTGTGACGGCTTACCGAGAGGTCTAGAACCATTGATATCTCTGCCCCACAAGAGGGACAGGTGAAGGTGTGTTCCATTGAGCAAGCACGGTACCGCAAATCCATGTGGCATGACAATATAGAAAGGCCACGAGGATCAGGTGATTTTGAACTGACCCACTACCGGTTATCGCATTCCCTTGCCTTTGCTATATTATCTTGTGAACATACGCGGGAGAAGGAAGTCAGAATCATGATCGCTGAAGAAACGGCCCCCAATCAGGTTCTCAGCAGAGAGTGGGCAACGCGGACGATCTTGCTCCAGGCCGTCTTACGATATCTAGCACAGAACGGTCCAACGAACTGGGTCACACTGTATCTTCACTTCGATGGGACCGGGGAGATTGGACCCGCCTTAGGCGCTGGCAATTTGTAAGCACATCGTGATTGACGGCACCACCGCGAAGATCGCCGCGCTTGGTGTGGAACAGTTAGAGAGGGGGAAGTAGGGATTTACCTAGTACCGGCCGGTTGACGGCTTGGAGTAGAGTATAGTTGCTCCAGGAACGCGATGGCAAACACTACCGTAGCGTCACGGACACCGAGATGTGGAGCACAGGCGACGCCTTGCAGACGATGGAACTCTGCAAGGACACAACACTTTGTGGAACGCATCTTGGAGGATGTGGAGTGAACGCAGGAGAAACCATCGTAACCCGCCACGGTAAACACGGCTGAACGACCGGAGAAACCTGGCGCTCTGGGGTAGGCTCGACATCGAAAGGTGCCGGGCCTTTTTTATTATGACCCGCAGTGCTACTTGTTTGTCGAGCTTGGATAATAGGTAAAATAGATTAGTACCGTGAGTCCTCCTACAATAATACCCATAAAGATAAGCAGCCAGAAGATAAGCTTAGAGGGAGAGCGGTCTTCAGACCGGCGGTGAGGACGAATCAAGAAGGGCATAGGGGCCTCACAGGTGGCCAAGAGACTGAGGGCGATGTATCCACGGCTGGGGCTGTCGACTTCGATTACGTGAGGCGAGGGTGTTGTCGAAATAACTCGATGCTAAACCACGCTGTCGCATTGATTGTACCACGGCTCGAACGCTCTTCGTCATCTACGGGCCTACCTCCGTTCTTACAATCGGGTATGGACTATAGTAAAATGAGTCCCACGCGTGGCGTCACCTGGACCGCACGGAAGGTTCCACATGTCACAAGTCAGCAAGATCGACGACGAACGCGCGATCGCGGTTCAGATCGAAACCTACCGCCAAGGCTTTCTGCATCTTAACCCCGAGCGTATTGCCTCCATCTGGGATTCCCAACACGCCCCGCTGATCTATGTGGCCCAGGAGATGAAAGAACCCACCTACGGCTGGGACGCCATCCGCCGCTATTTCGCGGCGCTTCCGGACCATCTCGAGAAGGTGCTGTCGAAGGTGCTGAGCGATGTGCGGATTGACGTTCTGGGCGACACAGCGATCGCGTTCTTTATTTCTCACACCACCGCGAAGCTGAAGCGGCAGGCCGCGCTGCATGAGCCAACCTTCCGTGCGACCATGATCTTCCAGCGCACGGCCGGAGGCTGGCGCGCGATTCACTATCACGAGTCCTCTCTCGCCGCTCTGGCCGCGCAGATGATGCCATCGGCAAAGACTGATCATTCAGGTCCTCGATTAGTGAATACGGAGTAAATACATACCTCTTGCCACAGTATCTCGGCTTTCAAAAAGCGCCGTGTCACCGAGGAGCCCCGCTTCATCTCGAACTTCTTGTCTCCCCTCGCATCTGTGAACAGACAAAGTGCTAAGGAGGAACGGGCAAGGATCTGTGATACTACGTTTCCACTAGATTCCACTTCAGACTGAACACATACCGAACTCAGCTCTAACACAGACCCCTTCATCTCGAAGCCTCGTCGCGGGCCGTCTTCAGTGCCACCGTCCACCAGAGCAAGTCGTCAATCATCGTTTCGGCCGCCGTCTCAACTTCCCCAAGCCCCTTATCCACATCGGCGCCCTGAAAATGTGCCCAAAGAGCCGCAACGGGAATATGGACGGACGAGCGAATCGGAACCATTTGAACCTCTATAGACACCAGCCGGAGCTGTTGGACGCTGCGCGCCCCCAGGGCGCTGCCATAGCTCACGAAGGCCGTTGCCTTGCGGTTCCACTCGGGATACACCCAGTCAATTTCATTTTTTTAGCACGGCGTGACGAACACAAACCCATCCGATGCGGCGATGTGGGCGGTCCAGCGTTTGACGACTTCATGCTCGTAAGGCGCACGATCGGGCTTGGCAGGGGCACCGGCTGGTCAAAGAACGGCATCGGAAAGTCGCGAAGGTCGAGCAATCGCGCCTCG
>DATEPD010000341.1:0-4512 GCA_035273365.1 Nitrospiraceae bacterium
ATGTTCGCCGGCGGCTTCGTCTGCCCGCTCCAAACCGCGTTTCTTGGCGTGTCCCTTCCCTTTGCCTTTGCCTTTTCCTTTTCCCTTGCCCTTCCCTTCGTGCTCTTCATTCATCTCATGCTTGTCGCCCTTCTTCTCGCCTTCCACAGCCGGAGTCGGAGCAGAAGCCGGCGCAGTCGTCTCCGGTGCTGAGGCCGGAGCGGGAGACAAAGGCATAGGCGTTGCTGGAGCAGGCTCTTGCGCCATCGCGATAGTAAAGGCATACAACACTGCGGCGGCCGTCAATGACGCGACTATTCTGATCATGCTGATCCCCCTTTGAGTTAGTATTGACTCGATTAGTATTGAATCGTGAAGTGGTAACGGCCTCACCAACGCAAGCTCGATGCCACAGTTAAATCAGAAATATCCCCACGATTCTGGGGGAAAATGAAGGTTACTCCCTGCTTTGGGACACATCCGCGCAGCAGATGAGGCAGAACGGCTGGTTCCCCTTCCATCATGCCTCAACATCCGGACCACTACAATCGCTCTTCATCGATCTCAATGACATCGGCCCAGGTCTGGGCAAGAGGGAGAGATGAAACCGATACGCCACGCTTCGTGGCAATATCTTGCAGACGCCCCTGAAACCGCTGGCGAGCGGCCTCATCTTTTGGACCAGAAGATAGAAGACCCTGGTTCCATTGCGTAATTTCTTTCTCGGATAGCTTTCGGCTGTTGTGCTGAACCCAGGCAAACATTTCCTCATCAGTCCCACCGGCCAGCACCCGCTGCTCAAACGATTTCGGATCGATCCGCAAAAACTCGATGAGGTGCTTATCGAATCCCACCGTCATGTAATTGTAGTCCTGAATCTTGCCTGCGTTCCGCAGACGAATCTTGTCGACGAATCGCCCCAAATGAGCAATGCCACCGAGAAGGGATTTGGGGCTGCGGGGGTATCGTTGATTGACCATGAATCGTTGTTCCTTCTACGGATGTACGACATTCAATCCGAGCACATCCTCAAATGGATCGTAGGCGCGGTCGCTGTGAAGTAACGTGTGACCTTCAATCAAACAATACGTCGCAATGAGACAATCGATTGTCTTGCGAATGGTTCGCCCGGCAACACGAAGCCGTCGATAGTTCAGCGCTGCTTTGACGGCCAATTCAACAGTCCCTGTCTCGAAGACTTCGAATCGTAGAAGCTCCTGGCTAACGGCTTCGAATTGGCTATCTGTGGGAACACCTTGCAACACTTCGCATAGAATGAGATCGGTCAGCCCGAATCGTTCATTGGTCAGATTGGCTTCAAGCCAGTCGGCAGGAGGAGTGCGCGTCCCGCGAAGGTAATCGATCCATACCGTCGTATCGACGACAATCATGAAGCGGCCTTGGTGCGGCTTTCACGCATCGCGCTGAGATCGCCTTCCCACGCAACCTTCCCACGCAAACGGCGAATACCTTCTTGCCCTTTGACTCTGACAAGCAAGCGAAGCCCCTCCTCCACTACAGCCTTCTTGGTTGAGAGTCCGGTAGCCTTCATCGCCTGCCGCATGAGACTGTTGTCGATCACGATATTCGTTCGCATAGCCTCTCCAATATTGAGTGTGTATGATTATTACACTAATACACACTCTCGTTACTGGAAGCAAGAAGGGAGAGAAAGTAGTCAGTACGGACGTCCCAGCCGAGGAAGCGCTGAACCCTGGCACGCCTTGGAATTTGGTATGGGAAACTGGCTGGTCGGTCAGTTAGAAGTTAAGAGACGGCTTTCTTCGATGTCCTGTTCGCGCGCAGATACTGATCTATTCCCGCCGCCATCTTGCGCCCTTCGGCAATGGCCCAGACTATAAGCGAGGCGCCGCGTTTGGTATCGCCGCCGGCAAAGACACCGTCGAGGTTGGTCATGAACTGCTCGTCCACCGACACGGCACCGCGCTGATCGTATTTTACACCGAGGCCGTCCAGCAGGCCGTTCTTCACCGGGCCGGTGAAGCCCATCGCGAGCAGAACCAGATCCGCATCCATTTCGAAGTTGCTGTCGGGAATCGGCGTGAACTTGCCGTTCTCGAACTTTACCTGATTGCCATGGAGTTTCGTCACCTGGCCATTGTGGCCGGTGAACTTCGTCGTCGAAATACTCCACTGCCGGTTGCAGCCCTCTTCATGTGCGTGCGAGGTGCGAAGCTGCATGGGCCAGAGCGGCCAAGGCGTCGAGTCGGCGCGGGTCGGCGGCGGCTCCGGGAGTAATTCGAACTGATGTGCTTCGATGCAGCCCTGCCGATGCACCGTCCCGAGACAATCAGACCCGGTATCGCCGCCGCCGATGATGACGACGCGCTTACCCTTTGCCGTAATCGGTTCATCCGTGATCGTATCACCAGCGTTCCGTTTGTTCTGCTGCGTCAGAAAATCCATCGCGAGATGGATACCCTTGAGTTCACGGCCTGGAATCGGTAGATCACGCGCCTGCTCCGCTCCCAGAGTAAGGCCGACGGCATCGAACTGCTGCCGCAACTGTTTACCGGTGAGGTCTTTCCCGATAGAGACGCCGGTTTTAAACTCTACCCCCTCGGCTTTCATCTGTTCCAGCCGACGGTCGATGACCCACTTTTCCATTTTGAAATCGGGGATACCATACCGCAGCAGGCCGCCGATGCGATCGGCCTTCTCAAAGAGCGTGACACTGTGGCCGGCGCGCGCCAATTGTTGTGCCGCCGCCATGCCCGCCGGACCTGAACCGACAATGGCCACGGTCTTGCCCGTCTTCACCACCGGCAAGATCGGTTCAACGAAACCCTCATTGAACCCACGGTCGACGATGTTCCACTCGATGATCCGAATAGAGACCGGGTCTTCGTTAATGCCGAGCACGCAGGCCCCTTCACAGGGTGCCGGACAGAGCCGGCCGGTAAATTCAGGAAAATTGTTCGTGGTATGGAGCGCCTTGAGCGCGTCTTTCCAGCGGCCACGAGAGGCCAAATCGTTCCATTCGGGAATCAAGTTCACAACCGGACAGCCGGTGTTGCCCTGGCAGAACGGCACACCGCAATCCATGCAGCGGGCTCCCTGCGTCTTGAGTGTTTCCTCGGAGACAGGCTCATACATCTCCTTCCAATCAAGCACTCGAAGCTCGACCGGTTTCCGCTTGGGGCCCTCGCGGGCATATTTCATGAAACCTTTTGGATCGCCCATTCTTGTTGCTTTCAGCTTTCAGTTATCAGCGCTCCACTATCCCCCTTACCTCTTTACCCCTCTACCCCTGAGGCCTCACCCCTTATTTGCGGGCGGCCGCTTTCTTCTTCTTCCGCTCTTCCAGCACTCGCTTGTAGTCTACCGGCATCACCTTTTCAAACTTCGGTAACATCAACTCCCAGCTATCGAGGATACGCTTCGCGTTCCGGCTGCCGGTATGCATGAAGTGAGACGTGACCATCTGATGCAGCGTCTTCTTGTCCTCCGCCGTGGTAACCTTCTCCAATTCCACCATGCCGAGGTTACAGCGGGATTGGAACTGGTCTAATTCATTCAGCACAAAGGCCACACCGCCCGACATGCCGGCCGCGAAGTTTCGCCCTGTCGGACCCAAGACGGCGACCACCCCGCCGGTCATGTACTCACAGCCGTGATCGCCGGTCCCTTCGACAACTGCCCTGACGCCACTGTTCCGCACGGCAAACCGTTCACCCGCCATACCATAGAAATAGGCCTCGCCTTGCGTCCCGCCGTACAGCGAGGTGTTGCCGATAAGGATCGTCTCTTCCGGCGTATAGATTGCCTGCTTCGGGGGGAAGACAATGATCTTCCCGCCGGACAGTCCCTTGCCCAGATAATCGTTCGACTCTCCTTCGAGGATGAGGGTGATGCCACGGGCCAGAAATGCGCCGAATGACTGTCCGGCGGAACCGGAAAACTTGATCGTGATCGTGTCCTCCGGCAACCCCTCAAGCCCATACCGTTTCGCGATCCGGCTGGAGAGCATCGTTCCAACCGTGCGGTGCACATTTCGAATGGGCAGATCGAGTGTCACCTTGTCTCCCCGTTCCAACGCCGGCTTGCACAATTCGATCAGCTTGTTATCCAGCACGTCTGCGAGACCGTGGTCCTGTTTCTGCACACAGTAGCGGGCAATCTCCTCTCCCACGTCCGGCGCTTGCAAGAGGGGGGTCAGATCCAACCCCTTGGCCTTCCAGTGTTCGACGGCCTTGTGTATTTTCAATCTATCTACACGTCCGACCATCTCGTTGATGGTCCGGAATCCCAGCTTGGCCATGATGTGGCGCAGTTCTTCCGCGACAAAGAAAAAGAAATTCACGATATGTTCCGGCTGCCCGGCGAATTTCTTTCGCAGGGCCGGGTCCTGTGTCGCAATGCCGACTGGGCAGGTATTGAGATGACATTTCCGCATCATGATGCAGCCCTCAACGATCAGAGGGGCGGTCGCAAAACCGAACTCCTCGGCGCCCAACAAGGTGGCGATCGCCACGTCGCGTCCGGTTTTCATCTGCCCGTCGGTCTCCACCC
>DATEPD010000342.1:0-2479 GCA_035273365.1 Nitrospiraceae bacterium
CCACGGCCTTTTCATCCAGATCAACCTTCTCTTTTGGCAGCGTCAGATGTTCGATGGCAAACTTTTCTTTGGCCACCAGGACGTTAAAGCTCAGGTGCTTTGCCTGTTCACCCTGCTTCACTTCGACAGCAAGTTCGTAGGTCCCAGGATCGTCCTGCATGTCAATCCCGAGTAACCCGATATAGCCGGCCGGCTCCCCAAATCTGAACTCACGAAAAAATGGAATCGTCCGGTTCCGAAACGTCCCTTTCACCTCCGTCGCCTGCTCTTCACCCTTCACCTTGACCATCAGCACCTGCCCCTGCTTGCCGCTGTATTGCCCATCACTACCTTTCGGCGCAGGGGGCGTATTGGAAAACAACTCGACGGGAAACACGCTGGACAGCAATACGACGACGGCAATCAGGGTTCGGTCCAGCCAGGAGGCCCGCACATGCGTCTGTGTGAGGTTCGTCATCATCGGTAAAACCGTAGCCCCGCCACTTGCGAGAGCAATTCATCCACACGCCGATTCACGGCACTGAAGGGGTCCATGCACAGAATTGTTTCTTCCCAGTATCCATTGAGTTTCAAATAGGTCCAGTCGACTGTATAGGACCGATTCTTCGCGCGAGCAAACCGGATAAAATCACCGCGCACCTTCGCCCTCGTGGTCTGGGGCGGAGTCGACATGGCCCGTTGCACCGCTTCCTCCTCGATCACCCGTTCAATCAACCCACGGGACTCCATCAGATAGTACAACCCGCGTGTTCGCTTGACGTCATGAAATTGGAGGTCGAGCAGGAACACCCGTGGATCGTCCCAGCCGCACCCCTTTTTATCGATATACGACTGGATGAGATAGCGCTTGGTCACCCAATCGATTTCGCGCACGAGCTGCATTGGATCCTCTTCGAGCTTATCCAACACCATGGCCCATCGTTGCCATACATCGTCGAGGATTGGATCGTGGGACTGTTGCGCTAAATATTCCTGCGCTCGATCCAGATAGACCCGTTGAACTTCGACCGCCGTCATCTGACGACCATCGTCCAGCTTGATCTTGCGCTTCAAGGTGGGATCGCGCGAAATCTCCCGAATGGTCTTGACGGGGTCCTCGAACTCCATCCCTTGAACGACATACCCTTCCTCGATCATGGACAGCACTAACGTCGCCGTGCCGACTTTCAAATACGTCACGAACTCTGACATATTTGAATCCCCGACGATAATGTGGAGCCGACGGTAGCGTTCCGCATCGGCATGCGGCTCGTCTCTGGTATTGATGATACTGCGCGAGGAGGTCGTCGAGGAGGAGGTCTTCTCGTGAATGTGCTGTGCGCGTTGCGAGATGAAGTACTGGGGCTTGCCCGATACTTTTAGGACTTTTCCCGCTCCGCTATAGATCTGCCGCGTGACAAAGAAGGGAATGAGTTGCTCCGTGACCTTCCAAAAATCGACGTCGCGGCGCATGAGGAAGTTTTCATGGCACCCATATGTATTGCCGAGTGAGTCCGTATTGTTCTTGAAAATGTAAATTTCTCCTGACAGACCTTCCTCACGCAATCGTTCTTCAGCGGCCGGCAGACAGGCTTCAAGTAGTCGCTCGCCGGCTTTGTCGTGGATCACGAGATCAAGAATGTTGTCGCACTCGGGAGTAGAATACTCAGGGTGACATCCTGTGTCTTGATAGAACCGCGCGCCGTTCACCAGAAACGCGTTGGAGGGCCAACTGTTGGGAATGAGCCCTTCAAAAATATACCCCAGCACCTTCTCCATCGGCAGATAGACCCGGCCGTTGGGAGAAAAAATGAGACCGTACTCATTCTCCAAACCGAAAATCCGTCGTCTCAGGGGAATGGGCTGCAGCATATGTACGCACAGAATACCAGCCGGCCCAGGCATCTTCAACAGAATGGCATGATCCGTCAATGAAGAGAGTAGGCGGCCACGAAAAAACTCTTGTCGCACAACCAAGATAAACGAATCCGCGTCAGCGGGATGAAAGCAGACGAGGAAGGATGCTCAAAAAGGCCGGCAGCGAGGACGCAGCCGATGAAAGCACCGGAGGCGTAGCTCTTCTCACCCACCCACCCCAAGCTGCCATGACAGCTTGTTCTCCGAGTGGGCTATGTTGAGGATGCTTTCGAGCCGAGAACGAAGCATGGGAAAAGGTACGTCCTGGCGCGCCAGGGTTGGGCGGGTGAGAAAGGCGGATTTTTCAGCATCCTGTTAAGTAGCGAGGAGCTGTTTGGTATCCGCCGGCGAAAACCGATGGAACCTTCGTCCATCGCGGGTGCGGTCTAGAGCCGCCACTTCCAAACTCTCCAGTGAGAGTTTCTGGTTTCCAATTTGGTCAAGTGCGGCAATACAGAGTGCGAGAGCAGCTTGGAGATCCGGAGGCTGTGTAAACCCTTTCTCCTTTAGTAAGGCCTGCACAGCCTCGGATTTGCCTCCGATTACCGCAAAGCTACGCTCGTCAATGATGCTGCCATCAAAC
>DATEPD010000343.1:0-4506 GCA_035273365.1 Nitrospiraceae bacterium
CCAACAGTTTCGCAAAGCCTCCGTCTTTCATCGCCGCTCGAATGCGATGGCACATATACCAGGCGGTCTTATAGGCCCCGCTGCCAATCAAGCGTTGGATCTGCAAGGCACTGATGCCCTTCTTGCTCTGAAGCATCAGATAGATGACTTGAAACCAGGTGCGAAGCGGATAGTTCGTATTCTCAAAAATCGTTTTGGTAATGACCGAGAAGCGATAGCCGTTCCGTCCGCCGCAGGTTTTCGCTTTGCAGATCCAATGAAACGGGCGGGCCTTCAGTGCGTACACTTTGTCATTGTTGCAGCGCGGGCACTTCACACCATTCGGCCAGCGTCGCTCCTGCAAGAATTGTTTGCAGGCGTCTTCGGTGGAGAAGCGATTCATGGTTTGAGAAAGCGTGTGATTGGGTTTCATGTGCTGGCCTCCCTGTTGTTGAGGCCATTCTACACAAAACCATGGTGGGTGTCAAGTAGGTTATAATCGCCAAACAAGAGGGTGCGAAAGCCCATTCGATGACCACTTCTTGATCACGACTTCCAACAAACCCGAGGAATCGAAGCGTCACACTATCCAGAATCCCTTGCGAAGTTTCCAGAGTGAAAAAATGATTTTCACACTCATACCATCATCGCACGACAGTAACGCATGGGATGGGTATCTTCAATACCGTTCACGAGAGACACTAACCTTCACATTGACTGTTAACCTCTCCATGATTCCGGTTGACTGCGACACATCTTGCATTTCTTCTCACGCGAAATTCCTTACAGCCTTGACGTGTGAGCCATTCGGCCGCTGGCGTATAGAGCTTCTTCTCGATGGGCACGGCTCCACTTCTATGCGATAATGATCGTTATGCTTGTGAAGCGTTGGTTGGTTGGCGACCCACTCAAAAGCGCCCAGGCAGCACACCAACGGTTGTCGAAAACCATCGCTCTCGCGATCTTTTCCTCGAACGCGATTTCTTCCGTAGCCTATGCCACGGAAGAGATCTTGCTGGTCCTGGTGCTCGCTGGAACTGCCGCCATTGCCTGGTCCATTCCCATCAGCCTTTCGATCCTGCTTCTCATCGTCATCCTGACCATTTCCTATCGCCAGATCATCTACGAATACCCGGAGGGGGGCGGGGCATATGTCGTCGCCCGTGCCAACTTGGGGGAACAGCCGGCGTTAATCGGCGCGGCGGCATTGATGATCGACTACGTTCTCACGGTAGCTGTCAGCGTGGCGGCAGGCATCGCGGCACTAACCTCCGCCGTACCGAGTTTGTTCGCGTATCGCGAAGCCCTGGGGCTCGCTGCGACTGTGTTCATTATCTTTATGAATCTTCGCGGCGTGCGGGAATCGGGGAAATTTTTCGCATTCCCTACCTACTTCGGCATCGGCATCCTCGGAGTGATGGTGGGGATCGGAGGCATTCAGGCCTTCTTCGGACAAGGTGCTTCGGTATCGACAGACCACCAAACGGGGGTCGAAGACCTGACTCTATTCCTGATCCTTCGAGCAATAGCCGCCGGCTGTACCGCCGTGACAGGAATGGAAGTGATTTCGAACGGCGTAAAAACTTTTCGGCAGCCGGAGTCCCAGAATGCCGCAACCACCATGCTTTACATGTCACTGATTCTGGGAACTTTATTTATCGGCATCAGTGTCCTGGCCTCTCATTTTGGGATCCAGCCCAAGCTGGATGAGACGGTCGTGTCTCAATTGGCGCGTCTCACCTTCGGCGCCGGGGCTCTCTACTATGCCCTTCAGCTTGGGACGATGCTCCTGTTAGTCCTTGCCGCCAACAGCGCCTTTGCTGCCTTTCCTCAACTCGCGTCGATCCTTGCACGCGACCGCTATATGCCTCGCCAGATGGCGACGTTCGGCGACCGCTTGGTGTTCTCGAATGGGATCATTATTCTCGGGATCATCGCATGTCTGCTCCTCATCATCTTTCACGGTGACCCGCATGCTCTGATCCCGCTCTATGCAGTCGGCGTGTTCATCTCCTTCACGTTGTCCCAGGCCGGTATGGTGCGCAGATGGCTGACCAAGAAGGGGCCTCACTGGCAAACGAAACTGATTGTGAACGGCCTAGGCTCTGTCTCGACTGGCATTGCCATCATCATCATTGCCACGACCAAGTTTACACACGGCGCCTGGATCGTCTTTCTCCTCATTTTCCTTTTGGTCTGGATGTTCCGTTCAATCCGTTCTCACTATAGAGCCGTCACAGAACAGGTGGCGCTCACGCGTGATCACCGCCCTCCCCTTCCACGGCGCAACATCGTCGTCGTGCCCATCAATGGTGTCAATCAAGCGGTCATACGAGCCGTCGATTACGCACGGAGTCGTCCGGGCGAGGTTCGAGCCGTGATGGTGGATGTGGATCCCCAGGCCACAGCGCGCATACAAATTCAGTGGGCTCAATGGGGCTGTGGTATCCAGCTGACGGTGCTCCCCTGCCCGTACCGTTCTGTCCTCACTTCTATCCTCGATTACGTCGAGGATCTCTTGAATAAGGAACAAGATACCTGGGTCACCGTTGTAATTCCGGAGATACTTCCGGCTCGCTGGTGGCACAATATCCTGCACAATCAGAGGGCTCTAATGCTGAAAGCCTCACTCCTCTTCAAAGATCGCGTCATCCTCACCGACGTGCCATTCCATCTCAAGAGGTGACGATGCGCCTGAACATGAGATGTGATAGATGGTGGCAGAACTTGTACCTTTCGTTTGTGATCTTTTGCCTAGCGCTATGGATACAACCCGCCTATGCCTTCAAGATTACGGAACCGGTTGAGGGAACGAAACTCACCGCCGGCCAAACCGTCACAGCCCATGTGGACCTCGGCAAAGATTCCGGTATCATCCAGGTCCGCTACTACTGGTATGGCGAGCAGGATGACACTTTGGTAGAACAGGAGGACGCCACAGCCATGGGATCGATCGTGGCACCGGTGGCCTTGATCGGATTGTCCGGTGATCATCCGGCCTTCGGCGGCCCGTTGCTGGTTCCGAAAGACGGTATCGGACCCATGCGCTTACTGGCAGTCGCCGAAATTTCGCGCGGAAGATTGGGAACGAGATCCGTCTTCGATGAAATTCTCTTGAGCGTAGAACCCGCTGCTTCCCTCACCGTTATCGATTTTGAAACGGACAAGCCCTTGCATCTCGGGCGGGCCGGGCAATCCTCTGCATTCGGTCACGTCGATTCAATGGGCAAAATCTTCGAATTGCCTATTGTCGGTGAGTTCACCGATGGCGTGACCCGCCGTATCAGTACCGTAGGCAGTGGCACGAGTTACCAATCCTCGAACCCTAAGGTCATCCAAGTGCTATCTAGCGGTCTACTGCGAATTATCGGCAACGGAAAGACCACCATCACCGTCTCCAACCGTGGCAAGCAGGCATCACTCGATGTCACGGTCGATGTGAATGAGGAACCGAATGAGCCCCCGGTCGCGGATGCCGGCGCAAACCGATCGGTCAAGGCTGGGACAAAAGTAAAACTGAACGGGTTAAAGAGCCGCGACCCGGAAGGCGAAGCCCTGTACTACGCGTGGAGCCAGGTACGAGGCAGCAAGATCCCATTGCTGGACGTGGATAACGCCGAGCCGTCGTTCCTTGCGCCCATCGTATCAGAGAAGCGAACCTATCGGTTCAAGCTGCGAGTGACGGATAAAAAAGGGGCGGATTCGGTGCCGGCATTTGTCGATGTCACCGTCGAACCTTGATGCCTTGACGGCTGCTGAAAAAGGCCACCAGCATCGTTCTCAGTCGTGTGTCTCCCTGCGACGTACCCTCTCGGGTACGCCGCAGTCGCCCCACTCCTTGCGGCCTTGCTGGATGACCTTTTTGAGCAGCCTACTTCACGGCACGACACATAAAGCCGAGCACGATGGAATGCCTACAAAAACAGTACGTGGTTAGGCCTTGCTCAGCCTCATCGGTCCATGAATCTGGCGGGCCTTTTGAAGTTCCTTGATATGACGGCGGAGGGCTGGGCCGAAGCTGGAGGCAAGAACTACTTTTCTGTGGGGGGCGATGTTGAGCTCGATCTGCTCGATCGCTTCCGCCAACTGCTTGACCAGTCGCTGACCTGAACCGGTGAGCCATTTGAGATGCCAGCCTGCATACTCCAAATCCTGGATTGAGTAGCGGACGGATTCCACTTCCTCTAGACAGCGAAACCTGGCTCGCTGTAGATCGCGCAGGGACAGTCCAGCTTGTTTCCAGCGAGCCGATCCGCCCCGCTCGGACGCCCACGTCGAAAGACGTTCAAAGAGCAACGCTCCGATGGTAAACGTAAAGGCCGCATGGAGAATACCTCGTAGCGGGCGCAGGCTGCGGCGCCAGGGAGAATAGAAGATCTGCTGGTTACGATCTCCATGATAGAGAATCTGTTTCCGCAACAAGAGATTTAAATGGTGATGGCTATTCTCATGGATCAAATCGTCGATCAGATCGAGGTGGTCCCGGTCGAAGCAGTTGATAAAGGATAGCCCTGGTCGGTGGCGGTA
>DATEPD010000344.1:0-2402 GCA_035273365.1 Nitrospiraceae bacterium
ACTCATCGGTAAATCCCTTGTTGCCCTTCGAGGGGTCATTGATCAGGGCCTGATGTTCCGACACCACGGCACGACCGGCCTTGAGCAAGGCAATCAACAACTCAGCGGTCTCTGCTTCATCACCCGCCCTGGCATGGGAATGCATTCCCACCACCATGGCACAGAGGCCGGCTCCCAGGATCAGTGATGACATCCGCACCTTCATAGCGCTCCTCCTCCTTGACAAGACCAACTAGTGAGAAACCTCAGGCAAGTGTAGCGACTTGCTGACAGTTGGCAAGAAAACGGTGAATTTCATCGGCCTCAATCCTTCTTCGATTCATCCTTCTCACGTGTCCGACGCACTCACAGCACGCATGAGAAGACGGGAGAACGCTATGGCAACTTTTATGCCGATAAAAGGCACCGACAAAACGAGACACAGGAATGTAGCCAAATGCTGTCAAACACACACGAATTGCGATGTCCGCCTACAGATACTATCGAGCGCAAACATGTGCCTGCCTTTGTGCACTGTTGTGCAATAAGTAACAATTCTTGCTACTCATCCCGGTAAAAAACGGTTTAGATGTCCACGCATTGTGAGAACCAAGACAGGACGATTGGGGTAGCGAAAGTGGTTTAGGAACCAGGCAGAGCGGCGATGCGGCTCAAGGCAGGTAGATTGATATGCGATCCGACAAAGTCAGCCCATTGATCAATTCGTTGATCCAAATGGCGTACCGGTAGCGGACTGAGCGGAGACCATCCATGGCGGAGGCGTAACTCGTTCAGAATGTGCCTGCGAAACTCAGGAGAATCGAAAAGACCATGGACATACGTTCCGCAGACCCGGCCTTCGGCTGCCATAGCCCCGTCCGGATGCCGGCTCTCCTCACCTTCTCTCTGAAGTTCGAGGAATGCTTTGAGAGAGGGGCCGAGCGTCGTTCGGCCCATGTGGACCTCATAGCCGGTGAGGTGCATGCCCGATGAACAGTGGTATCCCGACACTTGATGGGTAACCTTAGGCGATTGAAACACCGTCTCCACATCTAAGAGCCCGAGGCCCTGCTCTACGGGCCGGCGCGACTCGATCCCCTCAGGATCACGAATAGTGTGTCCCATAATCTGAAACCCGCCGCAAATTCCCATGATCGTACCGCCCCGTTCGAACACCCGTCGTGCCAGTCCATCAATACGTCGGGCCTTAATCAGATCTAAGGCCTCCATCGTATGCTTCGTGCCAGGGAAGATCAGCAGATCGGGAACAATGTCGGAATCATCGGTGACAGCGTATACAGACACATCCGGTTCATCGGCGAAGCCGTCGAAATCTGTAAAATTGGAGATGCACGGCACTTCGACAATACCGACCCTCAGCACCCGGTCCTTGTTCGAGGCTCGACGTCGTGGCCATAGGACGGCATCCTCTTCAGGCAACGCGAGATCCCGCCAATAAGGAATCACTCCCAGGCAAGGTCGTTGAATTTTTTCTTCGACCATCACAATGCCGGGTCTCAGCAGTTCTTCGGCGCCTCGGAATTTATTAATCACGAACCCATTAATGTGTCTGCGCTCCTCGGCGTTGAGCAACTCCATCGTGCCCACGAGCGAGGCCAGAACGCCGCCGCGGTCAATGTCCCCTACCAAAATGACCGGCGCATTAACGGCTTTGGCCATGTGCATATTGACGATGTCGTGATCCCGCAGGTTCACCTCAGCAGGACTCCCCGCCCCTTCTAACACGATCAGATCAAACTCATCTCGCAGGCGATCCACGGCACCACGGGCAGCCCACTCATACTCTCGCTTGATCCGTCCAAAATCCGACGCGGCCAGACTTCCGCCCACCTCTCCGTTGACGACTAATTGCGCATCACGCTCTCCCGAGGGCTTGACTAAAATTGGATTGAAATCACTGCGGGGTGCCAGGCGGCAAGCCGCGGCTTGAACAGCCTGAGCCCGACCGATTTCCTTGCCATCCGGTGTCACGAAGGAATTGTTCGACATGTTCTGAGCCTTAAAGGGCGCCACACGAAGCCCCCGTCGGAGAAAGAGGCGGCACAGGGCGGTCACAAGCACCGACTTGCCCACATGGGAACCTGTGCCTTGGATCATTAATGTTTTTGCAGTCACGTCTTTTTCTTTACGCCTGCTTTCCGGTTCCTCATCTTCCACTCTGCAGCGCGAGCCAGACCATCTTGGACACATCGCTCAACCACTCGCCCAATCATCGCTCCCATTTGAGTATGCGTTCCACTATATGGCACACGAAGTCCGTCATGAAGACGGCTGGCTACCACCACCGCGTCAGTGCCTGTCCCCGTTGCCAGGCTATCGACCTTCGCACTTGGCACCATTCGGTCCATCAGAGTCGCCGTCTTGCTTTCAGTGATGACCTGAACGGCCCCGACCATCGCAGG
>DATEPD010000345.1:0-5312 GCA_035273365.1 Nitrospiraceae bacterium
GAGCGCATCGGCGGCAAAGACGGTGTGATACTGATGGGTTTTCAATCGCGCACTGAGGACCAGGCGGGTGTCCGCATTGTCATCGACGATCAGGATGGTTTTTTTATCTTTTTTCTCCATGGGAAGGCCTCAAGTCCTTAGTCGTCATCGGTGCGGGGGGCACGAGTGATCGTGGCCTGTTCCGCCAGCAGGCGCTGGCTCACGCACTCGAATTCGCGAACGAGCTGGGCGAGCAGCGCCCCTGCCTTGGTGAGGTCCTTGGCTTGGCCAAGGGCCTGGAGCTCGACGCAAAGCCGGCGCATTTTCCAGATGCCGAGGTTCCCGCTGGAACCGTTCAAGTCATGGGCCACGCGGGCCATAGCCCCCCCATCACCTTGATTAGGGTTGCTGAAAGCTTGCGCCCTTCCTCTGTAATAGTCCAGGTATTCGCGTTCTTGTGCAGGATATCTGACAAGGCTGTTTCACAATATTGGAACATCTCTGATTGTTACGCTGGACTCTTGAAGATCATCGCGATGTTCAGCAGTCGGCGACACAGTGGGTCGGCTGTTGGCACAGATTCCGGGAGGTAATCATCGGGAAGATGTGGATGTTCCTGCATCTTGATCGGGCTGCTTCAGGATTCGATTCAGCGCCGCACCAATTTCATGGAGCGAGAACCCCTTTGCGAGGAAGTCCGTGACCCGCAATTCTCGAGCCTGTTTCTCCCGAGCCTCCGTACCAGCTCCTGTCAGCATGATGACGGGAGCGTGGGGGTCGATCGCCCGGATCTGCCGCAGGACCTCGAGTCCATCAAGGTCCGGCATATTGAAGTCCAGGATCGTCACATGAGGCCGCTCACGACGAAACAGGTCAATGCCCTTCTGGCCATGATCCACCGTAAACACATGATGCCCTTTCCGCGTTAACAGTAGTGAGAGCAGGTCACGCATCATTTTGTCATCGTCCACTACAAGAATGTTGGCCATCTCTGTCCCCCTTTAGATATTGCGTCTCTCCTACACAGCTCGTTCTGTGCTGTCTATCTCTGGGATCGCATCCAGCACTTCACGCACCTTATGCGTCAACGTCTGTGGAGTGAACGGCTTTTGGAGAAAGGCCGTCCCAGGCTCGAGTGCAGCAGTAAAGGAAATCACCTTGTCCGTATAGCCGGACATCAACAGGACCTTTGTCTCCGGGCGAATGGCCCGAAACCGTTTCGCCAACTCTGGTCCGTTCATCATTGGCATGATGGTATCGGTCAGTAGCAGATGGATCTTCTCGGAACCCTCTTGGGCGAGATGTAGAGCATCATTGCCGTTTCGTGCTGTCAGCACGGTATAGCCGTATCGCCCAAGAATGGCCTGTGCCAGAGCCCGAACCATTTCATCGTCTTCCGCAAGCAGAACGGTTTCGGAGCCACATGGTAGTTCAGCTGGAGCAGCCGTCGGCTCAGGCCGCTCGGAGGTCTTGGCGATTCGAGGAATGTAGATCTTGAAGGTCGTGCCTTTGCTCAACTCGCTATAGACCATGATGTTCCCACCGCTCTGTTTGACAATTCCATAGACCGTGGCTAGGCCTAGGCCGGTGCCTTTGCCTGGTCCCTTAGTAGTGAAAAAGGGCTCGAAGATGTGGGCTTGCGTATCTGTATCCATCCCGCAACCGGTATCGCTCACCGCCAGCATCACATAGGGGCCTGACTGAACCAAGGCGTGTTTACTGGAATAGGCATTGTCCAGCTCGATGTTCCCCGTTTCGATGGTCAACTGTCCGCCTCTGGGCATCGCATCCCGAGCGTTCACGGCCAAATTCATGATGATCTGTTCCACCTGTCCAGGATCGATCTTCACCTGTCCAAGCGCTGGGTGAAGGCAGAGGACCTGAGTGATGTCCTCGCCGATCAGGCGCCGGAGCAGCTTCGCCATATTTGAAACGATCTCATTCAAGTTCAACACCTTGGGTTCCAAGACCTGCTGTCTGCTGAACATGAGCAACTGACGGGTCAGCAAAGCGGCCCGATGCCCGGCTTCCTTGATCTGTTCGATCCCATTTCGAGCAAAGGTGTGAGAAAAATCAACTTCGCTCAACACCATGGCGCTATAGCTATTGATCACAGTCAGAAGGTTGTTGAAGTCGTGAGCGATCCCGCCGGCCAATTGTCCGACGCCCTCCATCTTCTGGGATTGGCGCAACTGGGCCTCAAGGCTTTTCTGATCGGTGATATCTCGGGCAATCTTGGAGTACCCGATGATCGTTCCCGCTCCGTCCTTGATCGCAGAGATGGTCAGGGCGACATTGATGTCCTTCCCGTCTTTCCGTCGCCGAACCGTTTCAAAGTGCGTGACATGCTCTCCCCGCGTGATGCGCTCTAAGATCTGAGATTCCTCATCGAGACGATCGTCCGGGATGAGCAACATGATTGGCTTGTCAATTATCTCGTCGGCCGTGAAACCGAATGTGCGTTCTGCGCCCCTATTCCAGCTTGTCACGATCCCTTCCAGCGACCTGCTGATGATCGCGTCCTCCGAAGACTCCACAATGGCCGCTAATTGGACACGAATTTCCTCTGCGCGCTTGCGCTCAGTGATGTCTGACAGAAAGGCGTTGAACACATACGTCTCACCGCGCTTCACAGCGCTGATTGTCAGTTCGATGGGGAACTCAGTTCCGTCGCGGCGCAAGCCTGTCAACTCGACGCGCCGGTTGAGTACCGGCCCTTCCCCGGTGCGTAAGAAGTGTTGCAACCCGCGTTCATGGGCCTCTCGCTGTCGAGGAGGGATGATCAGGTCGGAGAGTTTCTGACCAAGCGCTACGTTTCGAGGCCACCCGAAGATATCCTCTGCACGAGGATTCCACTCGGTAATCAATCCCTGTGCGTTCATTCCGATCAGTGCGTCATGCGCTGTATTAATGATGGTACGAAGACGGGCCTCACTGTCCCGCATTGCCTTATCAGACTGCTTGCGTTCGATGGCGTAGCGGATGGCCCGCACGAGGAGAAGACTGTCCGACCGCCCTTTCACCAGATAGTCCTGCGCACCCTTGCGCACAGCCCGGACTGCCGTCTCTTCGTCATCCAGGTGTGTCAGTACGATGACCGGCAAGTCCGGTAAAAGTGCCCTGATCTGGTCGAGCGTTTCCAGCCCGTGACTGTCCGGCAACGAGAGGTCCAGCAACACCACGTCAACCTTGCCTTCGGTCACCCTCGTCAGCCCACTCCCCAGCCGGTCGGTCCATTCCAGTTTGATGTCCGCCGCGATCCGTTCCGTCAACAATTCTCCAATGAGGCACGCATCGTCCTCATTATCCTCGATAAGGAGCACATTCATGCGGTTACCCTCTGATGACAGGAACTTGCGAAACGCGTGTCCAGTAATGTTCAAACTTTCGGAGGCGTTCTCTAAACTGGTCAAAGGCGACGGACTTGTGAATAAACGAGCAGGCGCCGGTCGCGTACGCGCGAGCGACGTCTTCTTCGCGTTGGCTCATGGTTAACATGACGACAGGCAGAGATTGCAATCGTGACTCCCTTTTCACTTCCTGAAGCACTTCGAAGCCGTTCATCTTCGGCATATTGATGTCTAAGAGGAGGAGATTGGGCATGCGGGCCATATTGTATTTGCCCTTCTGTTGTAAGTAGTCCAAAGCTTCTTCCCCGTCCCGAACCGTATTGACAATCGTCGCCCATTTCATGTCCGCAAATACTTCATGAATGATGAGAATGTCGTCTTCGTTGTCTTCTACCAATAGAATATCGATTGCCTGACCGTTCATGATAATTTCTTTCCGTCCGACCTGTTCGTTGTGCTAAACGTCAGGAAGAACTCCGCACCACCTCCATCCCGGGGCTGCACCCAGGCCCGTCCGCCATGGCGCTCGGCCACCTGTCGCACGATGGCCAGCCCTGCACCTGTTCCTTCGACCTCGCGTCCGACCGCTCGCTGAAAGAGTTGAAAGATGCGTTCTGCGTGTTCCGGTGCCACTCCCGGCCCACGGTCTCGAACGACGATCCCCGCCACCGGACCGTCTTCCACCCTCGATTGATACGAGGCGATCTCCACCTCGGGCGCCATGCCATCGCGGCTGAACTTCAGAGCATTGGCAATGAGATTGTAGACCCCTTGGATGGCCCAGGTGCTATTGGCCTGGAACCGAGGCAAGGGTTTCGTGACCCGCACCGTCGCGCCGGTTTCCTTGATCTTCTCCGCCAGACGCCGCAGCGCCTCCTCGACGAGGAGAGTGCCCTCGACCTCCTCCGCCGGCAGTTCTATACGTTGGACGCGCGAGAGGGCCAGGATGTCCAACATCAACTGATCCATCCGCTGTGCACCGCGGATGACACGCCGGAGAAAGTCCTGCCCCTTGTCGTCGAGGCGGTCGACATAGCGGTCATGTACTATGCGCGAAAAGTTTTCGATGGACCGGAGCGGTTCTCGTAAATCGTGCGAGGTGACGTGAAGGAGCGTCTCCAAGTCGCGGTTCTTCTTGAGAATTTCCGCCGTCCGTTCCTCCACGCGCGCTTCCAACTCGGCATGTGCGCTACGGCGGGCTTCCTCCGCCAGCTTGCGCTCGGTGATGTCGCTAAAAAAAATGGCGACGTGTCTTTCCTGTGGTTCTCCGACGCGGAGCGCAGACACCTCGTACCAGCGGTTTAGTTGTGCCGCCTGGTGTTCAAAGTGTACTGGTTCGCCCGTCAAGGCGATCTTGCCGTACATGTTGAACCAGTGCTCTTCGTGCAGGGGGGCAATCTCGCGCATTCTCCGGCCCTGTGCATGGTGAATTCCCGTCTGTTTCTCAAACGATGGATTCACTTCCAGAAAGCGGTAATCAATCGGCGTATCGTTTTCATCGAACAGCACTTCGATGGTGCACACGCCTTGGTCAATGGAATTGAACAGCGTGTGGTATTTTTCCTCCGACTTGCGGAACGCCTCTTCCGCTTGCTTGCGCTCGGTGATGTCGCGGATGGCCGCGACGACCAAGAGCCCCATGTCTGTTTCTAGCGGATTCAGACTGATCTCTGTCGGGAACTCGCTGCCATCTTTCCGGAGCGCATACAGTTCGCGCCCCGTCCCCATCGCCCGGGCCTGCGGATTGGCAAAGAAGCCTGCCCGATGGCTCGAATGCTTCCCTCGAAATCGCTCCGGGACCAATCGTTCAATCGACTGCCCCACCAGTTCCTGCCGGGTATAACCGAAGAGTTTCTCGGTCTGGCTGTTGATGAGCGTGATCGTGCCGGTTTGGTTGATGATCACATGAGCATCCGGAGCGGATTCCAACAGGGCTCGGAACTGCTGCTCCGCCCGCTTGCGCTCGGTGATGTCGCGGATGGC
>DATEPD010000346.1:0-6576 GCA_035273365.1 Nitrospiraceae bacterium
GGGTTCGACGGTCACCCGCGTCGTGGTCTGTTTCGAGAGGGTGGGGACGGCATGATGGTCGTGCCCGCCGTCGGCCAGGACCGGGGCCACGAACCAGAGGCTCACAAGCAGAATGCAGAGGGCCTGACGCATACAACCTCCCAAGAAAAAGAAGTGATCACGCGAATATGTGGTGCAATGCTCGGATATGGCTGATAGGCTTGTAGGGTAGGCAGGTGTCATTGCGCAGTTGGGGGAGGGGGCAACCGTTTCCAGGAATAGGTCCCCCCGTGCTCACGAGGGGGAATATTCTTTTGGGTACCGACCCGCGAATACCACCACACACCCTTGGCCTGAGTGCCATCCTCTGAGAGCAAGACTTCAAAGCCCCCTTCACGATCATTACCTGGTTGTTGCCAGATGCCCTCCCAGAGCCGATCGGAGAATTTTGTGGTGGTAAACCGTCCATTATGCTGGGTATAGGGTCCGTTGCCGGCTTTGTCGAGTGTGGCCTTGTAGCGTTTATCGTCTTCCACTTCAAGAATGTCCCATTCTCCGCTGAGATCTGGAATGGGGGACGACGCATTGCTGACCAGATGTTGGGACGCAGTTGGCGTAGGTCGTTGAGCCAATATGTCTCCAGGTTGAATCGTTCTGAATGACTCGTGCCACGATAACAGCATCCATTGTCCCTGACGACGTTCGAGTACGCCAGTCTCTCTCAGCGGAATGATAGTTCGTTTTAGATCGGCTGCGTCCCCGACAAAGCGGATATAATCCAGCTCCATCGCAAACCACGCGAGATCGCCCTTGGTCCAGACCTTCAGATCGTGGATCGGAATCTCGAGTTTCTGGACGGAGTCAAATTCCTCCCGCATTTCACGCTCAAACTCCGGCCATCCCACGTATTTGCGTCCACCGATCGTGTAGCTGGTGATATCGGGATCATGGGCCATTAGGCGGGAAAGAATCGTCAGATCCTTTTCGGCATTTGCACGAACGAGTGTGCGGATTGTTGCTTCTGGGCCAGTCGAGTCGGCTGCGCGACTCTCGATCGCGTGTGCAATGCATAAAAATACGATGAGGGCGCTCGTGAGAGCGAGTTTCATAATTCCGACCATGAGCAGGCTCCGTGTGATGCGCTAGTGGTGAATCACGAATTGAGGCGACTGGACTGGCAGGCTACACGCGCCGTTCGTTCTTGTCAACGGCAGAAGTATGAGGGCTGTTCTCATTAATGATGAGACGCCACGACTATCACGGTCACATTATCTTCTCCCCCTCTGTTCAGAGCCTGCTCGATCAGGTCATGGCAGGCTCGATAGGGATCGCCGTTCGCGCGTGAGAGTACCGATGCGATGGCTGCGTCATCCAACATTTTCGTAAGCCCATCGCTGCAAAGCATGATCATATCGTGCGGGGTGACCGGCGTCGATGTCAATTCTGGTTTTATGTCGACGCCCATCCCCAGGCTTTTGGTCAAGATGTGACGCTCAGGATGTGTGAGTGCCGTGGCTGCATCGATGAGACCGCGCCGCACATATTTTTCGACGAGGGTATGATCGCGCGTCAATTGCTTGAGTGCTCCCGTCCGATAGAGGTATGCGCGGCTATCTCCCAAGTGCGCGATATGGGCAGATGGTATTGGTGCCGGCGTGATCGTGAATGCAACGAAGGTCGTGCCCATCCCTTGCAAGGACGGTTTTGCGCGAATAAGATTATGGATTTTCTGGTTGGCGCTCGTCACGAGATCTGTGACAAATTCGCTGGCAGCGCTCGGATGCTCGCGGAGCCAAGTCTCTCGTTCTCGTGCCCGCTGTGTGGCTACGGAAATGGCCGTTTGGGCTGCGAGATCCCCTGCCGGGTGACCTCCCATCCCGTCTGCCACAATCCAGACACCGCAGTCGTTCAGGAGGGCCAGCGCATCTTGGTTCGTCGCTCGAACATGGCCTCTCTCGGTTCGCCCGACACCGGTCCACTGCTGGGGTTGTATCACGGAGCGACCTCGACCGGCTGTTGGTAACGCGTCGGTGGATATCCAACGGAAGATGGGCCAAATCGCGCGACCATTTGATCGTAGAGCAAAGCCGCGAGCGGTTCAAGATTTTGAGTGTCCGCGGCGTTGTACCGCAGCAAGAGATCGCGTGCGGCCTCGTCTCCCGCGCACCACTGGTGCCACAGGCGAACGGCTTCCCATCCGTCGAGCCCCATGACATCGGTCTCGCGCGTGATCTGAACTTCGTGCTCGATGTGTTTCAGGCCGCCTTGCATACCGAGTCTTCGCGCCGCAAAGCAGAGATCGAAATGCGGTTTCTTAAAATTCAACCGGGGGAACTTCGCTTGTAAGTAGGGAATGTCAAACCCGCTGCCGAAGAACGTGATGAAGAGGTCTGTCTGTTCCAGCTCTTCGTGCAATCGGTCTTCGGTTAAGGTTTCTCCACGGACCAAGCTTGTCATGTGCCCATTGCGATACAATCCCACCACCGTCACATGACCTTCGCGCGCGGACATCCCGGTCGTTTCGATGTCCAGATAGAGCGTACGATGGCGAAATGCCTCGAAGAGGCGCCAGTGCTCACGACTTTTCAGGCAGGCACCGAAGTAATGGGCGTCGCTTTCTTCCAGGCGTGACTGGGCGATGGCGAGTTCGCGGTCATACCACTCTTTTCTGGTCAAGGAGATGCCGGGCAGGGCTTGAGATCGGATGAATGTGGCCCAATCCAGAATGCTTTCCTGCCAGAGACGACGTTCGGAACTTTGGCCGATACCTTTGAGAAGCACGAAGGATGACGTGAGCATATGTTCGCGGGATTGTAGCCTTGATTTCACCGAATAAACAAGCTAAAGTCCGCGACCGGAGCGGGTTTTCATTTTATGGACGCCGGGAGGCGCCGAGGAGAATTCCATGGTGGCTCTCCCCAACAAAATTCGCATCACCGTCGGTTCCGTGCAACTGGACGCTGAACTTAAGCCGACGAAAACGGCTCAGGAAGTCTACGCGGTGTTACCGGTTGAAAGTCAGGTCAACACCTGGGGTGAAGAGTTCTACTTTAAGCTCGCCGGAGTGAAGGACCATCGAGAGACAGCCACGAATCACGTCAAAGTTGGTGATGTGGCTTTCTGGGGGGCGGGGCAGGTCCTGGCCATTTTCTTTGGGCGCACACCAATGAGTATGGGGCAGGATCCGGTTCCGGTTGACCGGGTCAATGTCATCGGCCGTATTCTTGGAGATGCCTCGGCACTTCGGCGAGTGATGGACGTATCGACCATTCGAATCGAACGGATCTAGTAGAATGCTGAAACAGTCCGCCAGCGTCGTTCTCGCCTCGAAAGCATCCTCAACGGGGACCCGGCCGCCTCACCACTCGGCGGCGCGCACAGACTTGGTGCTCCTTATTCGTCGCACCGTGCGCCCCAGAGGCTACGCCTCCGGTGCTTTCATCGGTTGCGGCCTTGCTGGACGATCTGTTTGAGCATTCTACGGGACCATGCTCTAATAGTTTCTCCATGGATCGTTAGCCATGCGACTGTCGAAAGAACGCGTTCGCCACATGTCTGAGTCGCTCGCCACCAGGTTACAGGAGGAGGGGCACATCGCACTTGCCGGGGATCGCAAGGTGTTTGTTGAGCAGATCGATCATGCCATTCTCGAGGAATTGTTGGTCGAAGATCGCTTGAACGCCGAAGTGCGGCAGCTGTTGAAAGCCTACGAGCAAGACATCGAGCGGGGACACGTCGACTTTCAGAAGATGTTCACGATGGTGAAGAGTAAACTGGCGCGCGAGCGGGGGATCATTCTCTAGAGCGTGAAATGCGAGAGGTGAAACGTTACACGAAACATGATTGAATATTTCACGTCGATTCTGTCCAACGTTTTGTGTGTGATGATTCACGGATGAGTGATGTTGAGCGAAGACAAAGTCAGTCATCTCTCCCACGTCATTCTTCAGGCGGTGAAGAAGAGCTCGCTGGTGACGGTGCAGGCCGACGAGGGGCGGGTCTTGAAAGAGATCAAGCGGGTGCTCGCATCCGAGTTGGCGCAAGAAGAAGAGATCGATCGAAAGGTCAAGGCAAAGTTGGCCTCGTACTCCCGCGGGATCGTCGAGGGCAGCGCGGAGTGGGAAGTACTCTATCGGAAAACGTTCGAAGAAGAGACGCGGAAACATGCGAAAACGTGAGGTGTCTATGATGTATGAAGGTGCGATGAAATATCTGTCTATACTGGGGGTGATCCTTTTACTCGTGGGCGCAGTTGCTTGTACGAAGGGCCGGGCGAAACCATTGGTTCCGCTGGCGCTCGAGTCGGGAGTGAAGCCGCAAGCGTTGGCGCTGACTGAACAGGGAACACAAGCCTATCAAGCAAGGCAATTCGACGAGGCAAAGAATTATTTTTCCCAGGCCGTAGATACAGCTCCTCAGTCGGGGCCTGCGCACTATAATTATGCCTTGGCATTGAATGCCCTGGGCGACACGGAGCGAGCACGTCAACAGTTCATGGAAGCAGCCAACTTCGCTCCGGGCGACAAAGTGATCTGGGATTCGCCCGCGCTCAGCCCCTTCGGTAATGTTGAGATTCCCAAGAAAAAATTCAACCAATTGCCAAGTACGCGCCAGGGCTTGGGCGGCACCGGCCCCGCGCCTCGATAGTCATAGACAACCGGAGAAAGGGTGCGCGATATGGCAAAGGAACTCAGCATCGGTGACAAGGCTCCCGGTCTGTCGCTTCCCGATCAATCGGGAGAACGGGTCAGTCTGAAAGATTATGCGGGCAAGCAGGTAGTGCTCTATTTTTACCCCAAAGATGATACCCCCGGCTGTACCAAGGAATCGTGCGACTTTCGCGATGCTGTCACCCCGATGAAGAAGGCGGGAGCCGTGATTCTCGGTGTGAGCCTGGACGGTAAAGAGTCTCACCAGAAATTCATCAAGAAGTTCGACCTGCCATTCACATTGCTGAGCGACGAAGAGGCGACTGTTTCGAAGGCGTATGGCTGTTACAAAGAGAAAAATATGTACGGCAGAAAATATTGGGGAATCGAACGCAGCACCTTTGTGATCGATCAATCCAGCAAACTGAAGGCGATCTTTCGCAAGGTCAAGGTTGACGGTCATGTGGAAGAAGTGCGAGCGGTTCTAAAAACCTAACCTTTCTGCAGGATGCTGAAAAAGCCCGCCAGCATCGTTCTCGGTTCCTCGAAATCCTCAACGTACCCCAGAGGGTACGCCTCCGGTTTCGACTCGCCTGCGGCCTTGCTGGACGGCCTTTTTGAGCATCCTGCGTGGTGTTCTTTCATTGTGCCACATGCGCGAACCATCGAAGCTCTCGCATGCCAACACAGTTTGTCCGGAACCTGCTAGGGGCTGTGCGGTCTATGAGCGTGCTCTTCCGCAGAGCCGGTTTTTTGACTCTTCTCTTCTTCTGGACTGCATCTACCATTCTCTCCGCGGCGGAGAAGACAGTCGGTATCTTGACGGTTCACGATACCCTCACTTCGCCCAACCAGTCGGCTACTATTGTCGCGACGCTTACCCAGATGGGTCTCCTGACGCAGACCCATTTGGGGGGAGAGCCCATTGAGCTTCTCATCGCCGACAAGGTCGTCGCAACCGCGATGACTGGAGGAGATGGGCGGGCCTTCTTGTCGTACACCCCGAAGGCCAAAGGGACGGTCCCATTCACCGTGCGTGTCGGAACCACTCCGAGAGTTGCCCTGTCCGAAGCTGGTGCGAATCTCGCCGTGTGGGAACGCCGCAGTCCTATTCTGGCGGTGGAAATGACTGCCCTCATGGAAGACGCCGCCGGACAGGGGCCGACCATAACCTGGCCCGGAAAAGAAGTGGAAGGAAGACGTCCATTGCCCGATGCCGCGGAAGAACTTGGCAAGCTCACGCAGTTCTACTACAACGTGCTCTATGTGGTGTCGCTGGACAAGGGAATCGGTGACAGCGACCAGGCGAATGCCCAAGCTAGACAATGGCTCAAGGATCACAAGTTTCCGATCGGTTATATTCTCGTGTTGCCATCCGACCCAGAGGCGTTTGGCGTGAAGCTTGATGAACTGCATGCTGCCGGTTGGAAGACGCTCAAGACAGGGGTAGGGCGCACGAAGGCCTTTGCCGAAGTCTTTTTGCAGCGCCGCCTCGAAGCTGTGATGGTGCCGGAACCGGCAAAGGGCGACGCGCCGCGCAAAGCGAAGATTGCGAAGGAGTGGAAGGACGTGCGGAAAAAGCTATAGAGGGCAGCCAGATAGCTCCCCTTGCGCGTGGAACGCGCACGATAAAACAGTGCTCGTTCGACACGCACAGTGGAGGAGCCACCTGGCTGCCCTCTTGTGGAGAGGGCTTTCCGCTCTGCTGAAGGAAGAAAGTAGAAGATGGAAAAGGCCGTGGTGGGCAACTGGTTAGTTTGTGTGGGACGCCGTTACCGGGCAAGTGTATTGGTTACAACGATCGGGCCAAGTTTTTGAGCGGGGACGAGGCCATTCATATGATTTTGCTTCGTCGCGTACCTTCCTTTTCACAGGGTCTTTCCTATAGGATGGAGTTAGCCACCCCCCTCTTATTGAGGCTCCTCTGAATGCGGGCGAAAACGAGTTT
>DATEPD010000347.1:0-7270 GCA_035273365.1 Nitrospiraceae bacterium
CGGAAATACTGACCCGTCACCTTCCTTTGCCTGTCGCACAATCCACGACAGAGTTGGTTCACTCGATTCGACAAGACAATCCTAGTTTTGTCGATAGGGGTTCAACCGCGACTCAGCTATAACCTCGCACAGATGAGCATCGAACAGACTTCACATTGGTGATGACACTCTTTTCAAGACCTCCTCGAGACAACCAGATCAGTAAATCAAGGGTCCCCTTCATTCCCCAAGCGAAGGAGGATGCGATGGCACACACGCATGTTCCCAGCGTTGACTCCATCATTTGCCGCGAGGTGACTAGTCTCGTGTCCTGCACCCTTGATGAGCTGGCTCAACGGTTACCGACCTATGCACGGGCGCAAGTGTCCACGGTGGTGGATCGGCTCAGCCGGCAAGGAGTCCTGACCGTCAGCCGCACTCGCTGTTTTGGTTATGTCGTCTCCGTCGGGCCGCTTCCTCCGACTCCCCAATCTTCGCAAGAACACAAGTGCCAAGCACTATTCGGTCGGATCAGCTGATTCATCCCTCGCCGGGAGATAGAAATTATGAAGCGTAAGAAGAAGAGAGGGAGTGGTGTGTGAACAAGCGAGTCGACAGCGGGTGACAGAAGGCTAAGACAGAAATGAAAGGAGATCTCACGATGGCGAACCGGCGGAACGGCGGGCGAACGTGCGTGATGATTGTGGAACAGGATATGGACTTTGGGATCAAACTTGCCGATTGGCTCGCGGCTCACAGCTATCAGCCGGTGCTCGTTCGCTCCGTTGATGCGGCCATTGAGGAACTCAGGGAGATCAGCCCGCAGATTGTCTTTGTCGGACGCGGTCATTCTGACCCAACGCCACAGGACGGCATATCCGAATTACTCCTCCTGATCCAAACCTTGTGTCCTGGCGTGCCCGTCATCACAATCGCGGATCAGACCAGCGAGGATCTGACGCATGTCGTGTTTCGCCAAGGGATTCACCATGGTCTCGTCAAACCGGTCGAGTTCACACAGATTAGCCATGTGCTTCGATCAGAACTCAGCTCAGTGACGGCATGAGCCGTTCGCATGGTACAGGGCTAGATGTGCGGCACCAGGCAACTGAGCACATGTTTCACGAAAGCACGAAGGCTGTTTTGACAGCAGCTATGATCGTATGAGTTGTCGTCGTTGCCATGGCTTCATGTATCCTGTGGATCTCCTCGATTTGGCAAGCGGCGGCGGGCACGACAGGTCTCGTGCGTGGCGGTGTGTTGCCTGCGGCGAGATCATTGACGAGACCATTCTGTGCAATCGTGACACCCGCCGCCACGCGCAGAATGCGAAAGGAGGAAGACGATATGCCACGGTATATCCTGCCTCTCTTACAATCCGGCGTGATGAGGCCTTGCGAACCATCATCACGACTCGTTAAGGCAAGCTGGCTCGGGCCGTTTCTCCGGCGATGGCTCGGCTTGTCTCGGGCGGACAAAACCATTGTCCTGTCAGTCCATCGTTGAGAGGGGCGAGTTCCACCAGAGAAACCGGGCGGGCGAGTGCACGATCATCAAGAATCCATCCTGCACGATCAGCTCGTCGATTGAATTCGGCACTTGCCGTGCCATTTGCCTATTCCGCATCCGTTGTCGGTCGCAGGATTATCCGCGAAGAGGTTCCCGCCTCTCAACATTCAGCCTGCATCATCCACGCAAGCGTGGCCCGAAGTTAGGACGAACTCCATACCCTTTGGCGATCAATCAGCTGTGACCAGTGTTTCCTGCACCTCACTCCAAATTCTTGTTGGCTATTGGCACAGTGCCTTTCCCGTTTGCAGTCAGCGTAGCCAACATGCCTTCCGCCGTCCGACGGTCAGGAGCGAATAAGCGAGGATAGTTGCTCTGAGACCGCGCCCTGAACTCCTCCTGTTCCTTGGCGGGAACGTTCAACAACACGCTCAGGGACGTGAGATATTCTCCATTCCCACGTGCGATGTCCTGTTCCAAATTCTCAAACGCGACAGCCGCAAACAAACGCGCCTTTTGGTCTTCCTTTATCACGCCATCGGCATTGATCCAGTCACCCGGACTCGTGCTCGATGTGAACTTGGCGAACGTGTCGACCGTCGCTTTGGTCGTGTTACAGGCCGTCAGTACAAGTCCTGCGGTTACCAGCACCAATGCCACCATGAAGTTCTTGACCGTTATAGTATTCATGAGACAATCCTCCCGGGTTTGAACCCTCTTCGTCGGCTGAGCCTGTATGATGGATGATGGACCATATCTGTGACCTGGTCCTCGACTGACAGTCTGGAAGAGGTGCCCGTCCGGCTTGGAGTTCTGGCATCCACCAAGACCTTAGGCCGCCTCCTTCACTGTGAGCTCGTTTTTCACCGACTTCACGCCCGGTACGAACCACGCAGTCCAGGACGCCTTGGCGCTCGTCAGGATATCTCGTACCTCGCCGGTCAGCGAGACAACCCCCGCATTGGTCTGAACGGCAATCTCCGCCTTCTTCAAATCTGCGTCCTTCGAAATCTTCTGTCTGACGCGTGCCGTAATGGCCTCATCCATCTGCTCCACCACTTCGCGATCGGACGGGGGTACCACCTCGAGACGGTTCTTCACCGTCTTGACGCCATCGAGCATTTTGGTGACGTCCTCCGCCGCCTGCTTGGCCGAGTCGGAATCGACCTTGCCGCGAAGCATCACGACATTCTTCGTGGTGACGACATTGATCTGCCTCCCTTTGACTCGACCATCAGCAGCGAGAGCGATCTTCGTTTTCGCCGTGATCCACGAATCGCTCATCGGGGTCTTCTCTTCGGCACTGTCAAGCGCATTCGCCGATCCGGTGATGAGTAGGCCTCCAAATACCAGAGCGGTGCAGAGTGTCAAAACATGACGTGTAAGCATGATTTCACCTCAGTGAAATGTGATATTCTCAGCGATCCTTCTCGCTTCACACTTCTCCTCCTCACGGCCGGCTTCATTTCCGTGAACGGCATCAGTTCATCAATTGGGCGAACGAATCGACAGCGCATGATGTCTGATCGTTCACCTTCGCCTCAACACAATCACCCTTTCTGATTTCTCCCTTCATCTCCTCACTTAGGAATGGACACATACATAACACCCCTTGACACGCATTCACTTTGAGCAAGGGGAATGCCCATCTGAACTAAATTCATTTTAGAGTGATCTTTCAATGAAATAGGAAACCTCTTGTGAAAAGAGTGATGATTGTGCTCACGCCCAGCCTGTCCCACGAATCAATTCAACATGACTCAAACGCCTGGTTTTATAAAAATCCAATCAACAACGACGAGTTGTCCCCCTCAGGACAAATTGTCTCCAGTCATGCGAAGGAGTGCGTGGAGGTGAAGGATCTCAAAAAAAGTATAATCAGCAGAAACTTAGGAGTTTTTGCTGTTGAATCGGGGACGGAGAGCAAGGAGTCGAATTTTGACAGGTCAATTAGCGAAGTACGATTCTCGTTCGTCTTAAGATATGATATGTGGTGATGTGTAGTAGAGGAAACCCTGACACCACCTGTGCCTAGGGGTTCCACCTATTTCTACCTTGATTTACGAATACCTGCTTGAAGGTCGATAATGGGCGATTCGCTCGCGGCTGAGTCGGTGGGATACGCGGCTCATGCTTTCATCATATGTGACAGGGACTGTAACATCATCGCGATCCGACCTTGAAAGGTAGATGGACGATGCAGCGTTTCCTTCTCGCAATTTTTCTGGTCGTGGCCTCGGCGACAGGCGCGGTCGCAGCTTCTATTCAAGAGGCGGAATTTGCGTATGACCGTGGTGACTATACTCAGGCAGCACGACTCTTCCGCCCTCTTGCGGAGCAAGGCATCGCATCGGCTCAGTTCAATTTGGGAATGATGTATGCCAAGGGGCAGGGTGTTCCGCAGGACTATCAGGCGGCACTGAAGTGGTACCGACGGGCGGCGGAGCAGGGAAACGGATCGGCTCAGAACAATCTGGGCCTGATGTATGAAAGGGGACGGGGCGCCCGGCAGGACTTCATTCTCGCGCATATGTGGTCCAACATCGCTGCCGAAGCGTTGAATGGCGACGAGGGGAAGACGGCGCTGATGCGTCGAGACCATGTGGCATCACAGATGACCCCCGCGCAGATTGAGAAAGCGCAGCAAATGGCACGGCACTGTCAGGACACGAAGTTCAAGGAGTGTGATTAGGGAGACAGGGCATTGATATGAGTTTGCTCAGAGCGATTATGCACGCAGGAGTGGAAACCGTGAAAAATCAGATGGCGATATTCGGCATCTTGTTCTGTTGTGCTCTGCTGGCACCAGTCAACCAAACCATGGCAGCTGAGGTCGCGTTGTATATTCCCCCATTGTTTCAGGAACGCCCGAGTTGGTGTTGGACCGCCGTTGGAGAGATGGTCTTCAAATACTATTATGTTCCTGCCGCTCATCAGACAGACTATCAGTGTGGGATCGTGCAGAGTAGAAAGCTCTGTCTGGAAATGCCGAATTGCGTTGAATGTGAGCTCTCGGCCGGTGATGAAGCCACCGTGGCAAGTATGCTTGAGCAGTATCCTGTCACGGCGACGTTGGGCAATAAGGCTGGAACTATCGCCCTGACCGTTCAACTGAAGGTCGGTAGCCTTTCCGAGGCTGAAGTGAAAAGCGAATTGGATGAGGGCCGCCCTATTATCGTGGGATTGTCACCAAGGGGATTCAAGGTCGATGGGATTCGTCAACATATGGCACTCATCGTTGGTTACAATACAAGCTCCGGTGACCTGATACTCACCGTGAACGATCCCTTCCCCTTCGAAGACATGAGCTTTCTTTGGGTCGGGAGCCCATATCTCAACGCAAGAGCATCAGAAGAAGGCAACGGCCAATATAAGGTCGCCTATGATGCATTTCGTTCAAAGCTGAAGTGGACCCAGACGATGTACCGGATTACTTGCACAGGTATCGGTTGTCCATCTGACAACCAGCGCGTCGGAGATGGTTCGGTTGGAAAAGACGATCGTGACGTCACACACGCCGTTCTCACCGCATCCTCCGGAGACTTCACCACGTTACGGACAGGACATAAAGTTGTCGATGCTGAGACCGGGACAACATGGCATTCAACGGTGGACTTTGCCGGAGCGAAGCAGTGCCTAGTGAAAGACAAAGACGATCATGGTGGAGCGAGGTGGAGCTGCATCTTCACATTTGCAGACAGGTCGGAAGCCGACCAAGCGGTCGTGGATATCGTGCATCGATTGCGGAACAGCTTGCCTAAAGGTTGGATCGGAAGAGACCTCGACGGGGAATCTGAAACAGAGTCGTATACGAAGGCGGAGAAGTTTTCCGCATCGAAACCTGGAAGTAATTCTACTATGACCGTGTACTTCATTGAGACCAAGAAGGATGGGCGGGTTTCTATTTATCTTTCCGTGGATAATACATAGTCTTCCGGCTCTGGCTCTCTACCCTTTCGCCGTGGGTGTATCGGGCAATACCACAGAAACGCTCACAAGTAACGCGTGGTAGGACGGAACATTACCGGACCACAGTGGATTTCATCAGGCTGTCTGCTTGAGGAGGCGAGAATCCCTGATATCCGCGGTGGCGCTCAGTGAGTTCAAGGACGGAGAACGGCTGACCGTCGATCATTTCCGGCAGCGTGAAGATTTGCCGTAACTGGCCGCCGCGGGCGCCGATGATCTGACCCGCAAAGACGACCCCTTGGGCCTTCAACCGTTCAATCGCCGTCTCGATGTCTTCCACCCGCACTGCCACATGATGGAACACCTGATCGCCGAATGTTTTGACCCAACCAGGGATGATGCTGGTGCGGCCTCGATCATCGGGATAGGCTTGATCCACGAAGAGCGCTGGGTACCCGACCTTCCGATAGACCTTCGCGTACCAGTCTTCATACTCGATCGTTTCGCTGTATCCATACCCAAGCCTCGTGTATTCTTCCGCACGCCGGTCGATATTTTGCGTCCGTAGCGTCAGATGGTCTGCGACCGGGTAGAAGCCGACTCCCGCCTTGTCCAGCGAGTCCCGCAGCACCTTGGCTGCCCGATTCCGCGACACATAGTCTTCAATCATTCTGGCGATCAGTACATCAAGTTCGGCGCCTTGGTCCATGGTTTGACTCCTTTCCAATGAGTGTGAGGCATCGGTCACTCATCGTTCAGATCAAGGATACTAGGAAGACTGCGCAGGATACTCAAAAAGGCAGCTTTCTCACCCGCTCCACCCCAGTGCGCCAAGACACGCTGTTCCGCGGGCAAGGCCGCAGCGAGCGAAGAGGCGAGGAGCTACGTACCGCACTTCGTGTGGGCCGTTCACCCCTATAATGGATCCTGGTGAACAGAAGAATCCCTTTAGTGCTTCCAACCTCCGAGAGACTTTTCCTCAATGTTGAGCCTCTGAGCGATGCGAGAACGCCGCTGGCGGCCTTTTTAGCATCCTGTTAGGAACCGAACTGAATGCCCTGCGCCAGTGGCAAATCGTCACCCCAGTTGGTCGTATTCGTCTGCCGCCGCATATAGGCTTTCCAGGCATCCGAACCGGCCTCGCGCCCTCCGCCGGTCTCCTTTTCGCCGCCAAACGCGCCGCCGATTTCCGCTCCTGACGTACCAATATTCACATTGGCAATCCCGCAGTCGCTGCCGACTGTGGAGGTGAACCGCTCGCTGCTCCGCACGTCGGACGTAAAAATCGCAGAAGACAAGCCTTGAGGTACCGCATTCTGTAATGCGATGGCCTCGTCAAGCACCGTGAAAGGCATGACATAGAGGATCGGCGCAAAGGTCTCGCGCTGGACGATCGGCCACTGATTCTCTGCTTTCACGATGGCGGGTTCCACGAAATTGCCAGGCTGATTCAGTACCTGCCCCCCGTAGAGGACTTTCCCTCCCGCCTGTTTCACCTCTTCAAGCGCCTTCCGATAGGCTTCGACCGCCCCTCGATCGATCAGCGGACCCATCAGCACGCCTGGCTCCAATGGATTACCGATTCGGATTTGTTTGTACGCCGAGAGAAGCTTCGCGACCACTTCATCGTAACGAGACGCATGGACGAAGAGCCGTCTGGTCGTCGTGCATCGTTGGCCAGCGGTGCCAACCGCACCGAACACGATGGCGCGAATTGCCAAGGAGAGATCCGCCGTCTGATCCACAATGATCGCGTTGTTCCCGCTCAATTCCAAGAGCGTCCGCCCCAAACGTTGCGCGACGGTCGAAGCTACAGCACGACCCACCGGTACAGACCCTGTGAACGAGATCAACGGGAACCGATTGTCCCGGA
>DATEPD010000348.1:0-12890 GCA_035273365.1 Nitrospiraceae bacterium
CGTCCGAGCTCGCGGACCGTCTCAGGAAAATTCGCGCCGGTGATCCGCATCAAAAAAGTAAACACATTGCCGCCCGCACCGCATCCGAAACAATGAAAGATCTGGCGGGAAGGACTGACTGTGAAGGAGGGCGATTTTTCCTGATGAAAGGGACAAAGACCTTTCAAGTTCTGACCTGCCCGAGTCAAGCTGATGTGATGTCCCACGACCTCGGTGATATCGACCCGATCTCTGACTTGATTGATCACGTCTTCAGAAATCAGGCCTCGGCCCACGGGAGTCGCGGCTCCTATTTTCTCACCTGGTACGGGTGAGAAAGGTAAACGTAAGTGGTCGTAAAATTGACCGGTTAGGCTAACAGACCAAGGAGAAATCTGTCAACGTCGTGAAAAGGCACTAACCAGGAGGCCACGTGAGATGGCGCCCGCCCAGAATATGGAGATGAAGATGAAATACGCTCTGTCCGCCATGTACACCGGTATTGACCACAATGCGATAGCCCGCATCGGCAATCCCCTTCTGTTTTGCGACTGTATTACCGGCCAGCATCAGACGCCCGAGCAGTCCGACCTCCGAATCTTGAAGCTCAGCAATCGAAGCCACATGCTTTCGAGGGATGACCAGCGTATGCGTCGGTGCCTGAGGATTGATATCGTCGAACGCAACCACTAGATCGTCCTCATAGACCAACGCCGCAGGAATGGTTCTTGCCACAATTTTGCAAAAGAGACACTCACTCACGAGGTGGTTCCTTTTCTCAGTCCCGACTTCCCAAAGCGGGTTGCCAACTCTTGATAGACGTCTTGAAGTGTGATGCCGTGGTACCCCATCGCCACCAAAGTATGGAATAACAAATCCGCCGTTTCGTAGATAATTTCGTCCTTCTTCCCGCCCTTTCCTGCAATCGCCACCTCGCCGGCCTCCTCGACGACCTTCTTCAGAATACGATCGACACCGCCTTCCAGCAATTTGGAGGTGTAGGATTCACTCGTGGGCTGACGCTT
This sequence comes from Nitrospiraceae bacterium, assembly GCA_035273365.1. GTDB lineage: Bacteria > Nitrospirota > Nitrospiria > Nitrospirales > Nitrospiraceae > Palsa-1315. Next base: position 1,005 of record DATEPD010000348.1, read on the forward strand.
CCGCTCTTGGATCATCTGGGAGAGACGTTCTAGAATACCCCCCCAAGACTCGGATGTCTTCGTCTCCGGCGAGTCCAGACGCGAGAAGAAACAGGCCCGCTCTCCTGTGTGGCACGTCGGGCCGACCGGCTCAACCTTCACAAGAAGGGCATCGCCGTCACAGTCGATAAATAAGTCCTTTATCTGCAGCCTATGACCGGAGGTCTCGCCCTTTTCCCACAATGTCTGGCGCGACCGGCTCCAGAAGTGTACAGACTTGGTTTCGACGGTCTTCTGCAGCGCCTCGTGATTCATAAAGGCCACCATCAAGACCGTGCCATCCCGCCAATCCTGCACAACTACCGGTATCAGCCCCTGCGCATCGAATTTTAATTGCCCGACATCCATTATCGAACCGCCACGCCCTTCTTGCGAAGATAGGATTTCGCCTCCGGAATCGTATGCGTCCGAAAGTGGAAGATGGAAGCGGCCAGCACCGCATCGGCCTTGCCCCTGACGAATCCGTCATAGAGGTGGTCCAGATTTCCCACACCGCCCGACGCAATCACTGGAATCGGCACAGCCTCAGACACGACGGCCGTCAACGCAAGGTCATATCCCTGCTGTTGCCCATCTTGATCCATACTCGTGAGCAATATCTCACCTGCCCCATACTGCGCCATCGTCTTTGCCCATTCGACGACGTCGAGACCGGTTGACTTGCGGCCGCCGTGAGTAAACACTTCCCACCCTGCCGCCGGCGCAGTACGACGCTTGGCATCGATCGCCACGACGATACATTGGGTCCCGAACCGCTCCGCTGCTTCCTTCACAAATTCAGGCCGTTGGACAGCCGTCGTATTGATGCTCACCTTGTCCGCACCCGCCTTCAACAACGCTCGGATGTCCTCAAGCGTTCTCACTCCTCCGCCGACAGTCAGCGGCATAAATACCTGCGCTGCCGTCTGCTCGACCACGTCTATAATGGTCTTGCGATTCTCATGAGAGGCAGTAATATCCAAGAAACAGAGTTCATCGGCTCCTTCGCGATCATAGACGGTTGCCACTTCCACCGGATCTCCTGCATCGCGCAAGTTCACAAAACTCACACCTTTGACGACGCGGCCATCTTTGACATCGAGGCAGGGGATAATGCGTTTGGTCAACATACATAGACCGTCAGGGGTAACGAGTGGGGGTGCAGCACTTTCATTGTCATGCTTGACACCGTACCCCTTACGCCTTACGGAGGGCCATGACGGCGGCCCAATAATCTAGTTTCCCGTCGTACAACGCTTTCCCCACGATCGCACCTTCAACTCGTGGACCGAGCGCCTGCACGTCTCGCAAGTCTTCGATACACGAAATCCCACCTGAGGCGATGACAGGGAAGGCCGATAGTTCAACCACCTCCCGCAATGCCTCCAAATTCGGCCCGCCCAACATACCATCACGGGCAATATCCGTATAAATCACGGCGCCTAAGGCATAGCCTGCCAGTTCCTTGAGTAGATCAGTCGCCCTCGTTTCCGATACCGTAGTCCAACCTTTTACCGCCACCTTCCCATCACACGCATCCAGTCCCAACAGGATCTGGCGAGGAAATTCCAGACAGGCCTTCTCCAAGAAAGACCGATCGGTCAATGCTGCAGTACCGAGCACAACCCTGGTCACGCCTGCACCGAGATGGCGACGCACCATCTCGATCGTCCGGATGCCTCCTCCGATCTGTACCTTCACAGTCACCGTGCGAATGATCGCTTCGATTTGGGAAAGATTGCGCGGTTCCCCATCCACGGCTCCATTCAGGTCCACCACATGGATCCACGCCGCACCACGTTGTTGCCATTGCCTCGCGACTGCAGGTACGTCGTCGGAGTAGACCGTCTCGGCCGCCATGTCACCCTGACGCAACCGTACGCAGCGGCCATCTTTTAGATCAATCGCTGGAATAACAAGCATCGCTGCTAACGTTCCTCTCCCGTTCCAAAGGGAAATTCGAGGAGCAGATGCTCAACCCCATAGGTCGCCAATTCTTCCGCCGTGACAAACACCCCATGCCGCTGAATGAATCCCATGACATCTTCGATCATCGGCCGCTGACGTTCGTAGTAGTTGCCAACCCATAGTACTTGCCCATCAGCTGCAATGACTTTGGCTTCAAAGCCCACCGTTGCCGGAGGGTTGGCACCAAAACGACCGCCGACTCGCTCCTGGTACATCAAGACTTGCCCGATCAACGAGGCATCGGCCTTAAGGTGTTTGGCCACCGCCACTGCCGGTAACTGACCGCCTGGAGATTGAGTCGTCGACTGGGACGCGAGGACTTTGGCTGCCTCACTTGGTGCCAGCACCGTCACACCCTGCCTTGTCCTCAATCGGCTCCACAGTAACTGCGTGACCGTATCCCCTGCACCAATCGGAACTGTGACTGTTTCACGAACAAGCTGATCGGTATCCGGCGGGACCGCGATCGCCATATCAGACCGGCGAGCCCCGGCCGGCATTGAGAAGGCCTGATTGGCAACATCCCTCACCTGTGGGGTTGCGAGAATCGTGAATGGAACCAGAACGATGGTACGAATCTGATAGCGCGACAATTCTGAGGACGTCTTGGTGGTCACCTTCGACCCGCTACAGCCGCCAACCGCCAGCACAACCAGGCCCACTATGGCCATCGACCATCCCTTGTTACACATCATTTTCATGTCCAAGATCCAAAATTTTTGATCAATCGTAACCCGACGGCCTGACTCTTTTCGGGATGAAACTGGCAGGCCACCACATTATCCCGCCAAATACTCGACACAAACGTCGCGCCATAGTCCGTCGTGGTTGCCGCAACGGTCTTGTCAGAAGGATCGACGTAGAACGAATGTACAAAATACCAGTAGGCCCCGTCGGCAATCCCTTCGAATAGGGGACAAGGCCGCTCAAGTGTGACGTTATTCCAACCCATATGCGGCACCTTCAACTCCGAATCGGCGGCAAATCGTCTGACGGCGCCGGGAATAATGCCGAGACCCTTGTGAGTTCCAAATTCCTCACTTTCCTCAAACAACAATTGGAGTCCTAAGCAGATACCCAGAAACGGTTTCCCCGATTGAATCGCTGTGCGGATCGGTTCCGCCAGTCCGTAGCGTTCCACGTTGGCCATGCAATCCCCAAAGGCGCCAACGCCAGGTAACACGACATGACTCGCATTTCCAATGACTGTTGCGTCACGCGTAACCACAGCCTGATGCCCTACCGCCTCGAAGGCCTTGGAGACACTACGCAGGTTACCCATCCCGTAGTCGATAATCGCGATCATGGAAATCATCCAGGTCTCAGGAAGATGTAACCATACCGCAACCGGAATGATCCTGCCACTATCAACCTGAACAAAGTGGGCTTGTGGGTCGGATATGTTGGGAAGAATAACAAATGGGTAGCGGAAGAAACGTGTGCCTGCCAGGCTTCTCAGCAAACGGGCGTAAGGGAACTCTTCCCAAGTGTTTGTTTTAGGGGAACGATCTACAGCATCCCCTTTGTCGACAGTACCTTGCCCGCCAAGCGATCATCCAACATCGTGGCCTGATCCAAGGCCTTGGCCAGCGCTTTGAAGATGGCTTCCATGATGTGATGTGGGTTGCGGCCATACATCAGATTAACATGCAAATTGAGCCCGCCATGGGTAACAAAGGCCTGAAAGAAGTCTTCGAACAGACCGAGGTCGAAGGCTTTGATCTTCCGATCGGCCAAGGCTACGTTGTAGACAAGATAGGGCCGGCCACTGAGGTCCACAGTGACCTGCGCCAGCGTTTCATCGAGCGGGACTGAGGCAAAACCAAATCGCTTGATCCCTGCCTTTTCGCCCAATGTTTGATGCAAGGCCTTGCCCATCACGATGCCGACATCTTCCACCGTGTGGTGTTCGTCAATATCAATGTCGCCCTTGGCTTTGACCGTGATGTCGAAGAAACCGTGCTTCGAAAGCAACTCCAGCATATGATCGAAGAAGCGAATCCCGGTGTCGATCTTTCCCTGTCCGCTCCCATCCAACGTCCATTCAACAGAGATATCTGTTTCTTTCGTCGCACGGTGAATCAACGACTGCCGGGGTGCAGATCCATTCTTTTTCATGAGAACCTGCTCTGGGCCGACTTCGCATGTGCATCGAACCCTTCGATGTGGGCCAACCGAATGAGATGATCTTTCACCTTGCTCAATTCCTCGCGCGTATAGTGCACGATATTGCTGACCTTAAGGTAATCATGGACGGAGAGTGCCGAAAAGAAGCGCGCCGTCCCGCCGGTCGGCAAGACATGATTCGGACCGGCAATATAATCCGCGACCGATGGGGGAGTGTACCGCCCCAAGAAAAGCGCCCCCGCGTGACGGATTTTCTCTAGATAATCGAATGGTTCATCGACAGAGAGGGTCAAATGTTCAGGAGCAATCTCGTTGGCCACGTCAATGGCTTCGTCCATTGTGGGGACCACGAAAGCCACTGAATGGCGCGCGATCGACTTCGTCGCGATCTTTTCCCGTTGCAGCCCTTTCAACTGGCTGCCAATGAGTTGCACCACGTCCTTCGCCAACTGGGCCGATGTGGTGACGAGATAGACCTGCGCATCCTCGTCATGTTCTGCTTCGCAGAGAAGATCGGCTGCGACATGGGCCGCCTTTGCGTCGCCATCTGCGACGACGAGCAATTCGCTCGGGCCTGCCACCATATCGATCCCAACGGTGCCGTAGAGAAGCCGCTTGGCTGTCGCGACATAAATATTGCCCGGGCCCACGATTTTGTCGACGCGTTGGATCGTCTTTGTTCCATAGGCCATCGCTCCGACGGCTTGCACACCCCCGACGCGATAAATCTCCGTGACCCCTGCAATGTCGGCTGCGACGAGCAAATAGGGATTGATTGGGCCTTTTTGCGGTGGCGTGCACATCACCACACGGGAAACGCCCGCCACCTTGGCCGGAATCGCACACATCAAGACCGACGAGGGATAGACGGCCTTGCCGCCCGGCACATACACCCCAACCGCATCGACCGGCGTGATTACTTGCCCCAGCGTGGCTTCATGGTCCTGATACATCCAGGTCTTGATGCGCTGGCGTTCGTGAAACGCCGTGATTCGCTGGGCCGCAAACCGGAGTGCGTCGCCTTCGTCTTTCCGGATATGGAAGTAAGCCTCTTTGATCTCTTCGGAAGTGACACGCAGCCCCGTATCTTTTATGGCGACGTGGTCGAATTGTTTCGTATAGCGGAGGACGGCCTTATCGCCGCCCCGTTCCACGGCTTGCAACATTGATTTGACCGTCTTCTCCACGGCTGCTCCCTGCACGCGGGCACGCGACGCCACTTTTTTGAGTGCGGGGAGAAAGGCTCGCTCGGTGGATGCCACAATCTTCATGTGCGCGCCCGTCTGACCATTCGCCGTACCCCACGTGAGGACTTGTGCGGAGCAGATGTTCGAGACACGGTTGGTGTGCGGCTGACGGCCCGGAGCTTTCTGATTAGCTCTGTGACCACCGCATGCTTCAACTTCAGGCTCGCTCGATTAACTATCATCCTGGCCGTGGACTGCGCGATGCACTCCACTTCGATAAGTTCATGCGCCTTGAGCGTGTTGCCGGTCTCGACCAGATCCACAATCCGGTCGGCCAGACCAACCAAAGGCGCAAGTTCAATCGATCCGTATAACTTGACGATTTCAACCGGTACGCCGCGCTGATTGAAATACCGCTCGGTAATCTTCGGATACTTGGTCGCCACCCGAATTTTCGAGGACAGACGGTCGCGTGAGGCCTGCCCTTTGAGCGCAGCGACGGCGATTCTACACGCTCCGAACCCTAAATCCAATGGCTCATATACGTCGCTATCCTGCTCCAACAAGACATCTTTCCCAACAATCCCGACATCTGCCGCTCCATATTCGACATAGGTTGGCACATCGGTCGGCCGCACGATCAGAAAGGTCATACCGATTTCGGGACAGGGGAATACCAGTCGGCGACTTTCGGTAACCACGCTGCCCAGTGCATATCCCGCTCGGCGAAAGACGTCTAGCGTGAGTTCCAGCATTTTCCCTTTCGACAAGGCAATCGTCAGCATATATCAGCACGTCTCGGCCGGAACCGCTCCCTCTTTGTGACGAGTAATAGATGCACCCAACCCGCGCAGCTTCTCCTCCATCCGCTCATAACCACGATCCAGATGGTAGACTCGGAGAATCTCGGTCGTGCCTTCCGCCGCAAGACCAGCCAAGACCAGTCCTGCGCTTGCACGAAGATCAGACGCCATCACCGGAGCCCCCGCTAATCTCGTCGGTCCGGTCACTACCGCTCGATTGCCTTCGACCTTAATGTCGGCACCCATCCGTCGCAACTCCTCGACATGTATGAAGCGGCTTTCAAATACCGTTTCCGTAATCACACTCGTGCCCTCTGCCGCCGTCATCAAGGCCACCATCTGCGCTTGCATGTCGGTGGGAAACCCGGGATACGGCAATGTTCGAATGTCGATCCCTTTGAGCCGCGATGCCGCATTCAAGTGAATCCGTTCCTTTTCCACCTGCATCTCGACGCCGACCTCTCGCAGCTTCATCAGTAGGGCATCCACATGATTGGGGCAGCATCGATTGAGCGTCACCGCTCCCCGCGTAATGGCCCCAGCCACCAGATACGTTCCTGTTTCGATACGATCCGGAATGACGTCGTGATCGCTCCCATGCAACTCACGGACGCCTTCAATCGTGATTACATCCGACCCGGCACCGACGATTCGAGCCCCTCGCTTCACGAGAAAATTCGCGAGGTCCACGATCTCCGGTTCCTTCGCGGCGTTTTCAATGACCGTGGTTCCCTGGGCGAGCGACGCGGCCATCATCAAATTTTCTGTTCCTGTGACCGTCGGTGTATCGCAATAGATTTGTGCACCCGTCAGCCGCTTCGCTTTGGCGCGAATATACCCGTGTTCCATCGAAACTTCTGCCCCCATTTTGGCAAGTCCGGCAAGATGGAGATTGACCGGCCGTGACCCAATCGCGCAGCCACCAGGCATCGACACCGTCGCTTCTCCCCATCGCGCCACCAATGGCCCTAACACAAGCACAGAGGCCCGCATGGTCTTCACGAGATCGTACGGCGCCTGGGTCGAAGTGATCACTTCGGCATTAATGACTGCACGATTCCCCTCATGGTGAACCTTCGCACCCAAGATGCCCAATAACTTGCCCATGGTGACAACATCCACCACGCGAGGCACGTTCGTAATGACGCACTCGCCGCCGCCAAGAATGGTGGAGGCTAAGATCGGCAAGGTGGCATTCTTCGCACCGCTGATCTCGACATCTCCTCGAAGCGCCACCCCGCCTGTGATGATTGTGCGATCCATCGTCCCTGACCCTAGCCCGCATTATTCATGATAGGTCTCGCGAAATCGCTACGCCGCGTCACGAGACCGGCGCGCGGAGCCGTAAGGACCCGATGTGTATTTGAGCAGTACGGTGAGAGTCTGAAGAGTGAGCCCGCCGGCCGATGGTTCGTCATAACAGTGGATCAGCGATTGCCTCAGAAATGCGCATGAATCATGTGGGCTATGATCCTACTCGCTCCACAATCACCACGCGCTCAAGCCCTGCCTCATCATAGATCAGCCGGTAAAACCTGTACTCAGATAGCTGGTCGACAATTCGGCGTATCGCACGAGCCTGACCGACACCAATTTCCATGATCAGCGCGCCACCGGGACACAGGTACTGACTGCCCTCCTGTAGTAACCGTTCGTGCAACTCCGTCCCTTGAGGCCCTGCCACCAGCGCACCCCGCGGTTCGAACATCCGCACTTCAGGCTGAAGCAACGGCCAATCGGCCTCCATGATGTAGGGAGGGTTCGAGACGATGACGTCAATACGCCCTTCCAGCCCCTGCTTCGCCAATGGCCTCAGCAAGTCGCCTTCCAACCATGTGATGCATTCGCCTACGGCATGGCGCGTGCCATTCTGCCTGGCGACATCAAGCGAGGGATTCGATTGATCAGTCGCGATCACCCGCGCACGAGGTCTCAGACGGGCAATCGCCACGGCAATACATCCAGATCCTGTGCAGACATCAACGATGGTGGCCTGTCGCTCGACGGGAATCCGTTGCGCAACATACTCCACCAGCAACTCGGTCTCCGGCCTCGGGATAAGCACCGCCGGATTCACCTCAAACTCCAACCCGCAAAATTCCTGGGTCCCCAGAATATATTGCAAGGGTTCACGAGCCACCCGCCGTTCGATCAGCCCCATCACGCCCAACAGCTCGGCATGAGACAGCAGGCGATCTCGATCGACGATTACATGATGTGCAGCAAGACCGAGCACGTGCTCCACGATCCAAATCGCTTCCTGCCCCGCACTCTCGATACCGACATGCTCCAACATCCGTCTCGCCTCGGCGACTACCTCACCGAGCGCCGCCTGACCTGCTGACTGAGGGATCGGGGCAATTGCATCCATGTTACGCGGCTCCCACTTCTTGCTGCCGCTGTGCCTTCAGTGCTTGAACAAGTTCGTCGAGATCGCCTTCAAGAACCTGTTCCAACTTATGCAAGGTCACACCGACGCGATGATCTGTCACGCGATTCTGCGGAAAGTTGTACGTGCGAATCTTTTCGCTTCGCTCGCCCGTGCCAACCTGAGCCTTACGGTTCTGCGCGATTTCCGCTTCCTGCCTCTCCCGCTCTGCCTCGACGATTCTGGCCCGCAGGGTCCGCATCGCCTTATTGCGATTCTTCAGCTGCGACCGTTCGTCCTGGCAACTTACCACCACACCCGTCGGAATATGGGTAATCCGCACCGCCGATTTTGTCGTATTGACGCTCTGGCCTCCAGCGCCGGATGAGCAGAAGGTGTCGATCCGGAGATCCATGGGATCGATCTGCACATCTACTTCGTCCACCTCCGGCATGACCGCGACCGTGACGGTCGAGGTATGAATCCGGCCACTGGCCTCGGTGACGGGAACACGCTGCACTCGATGAACCCCCGCTTCGAACTTGAAGTGGCTATAGGCGCCCTTGCCTTCTATCAGCGCGACGACCCCCTTATAGCCTCCGCCCCCGGTCTCTGTGGCTTCGACCACATCGACCTTAAAGCCTTTGACTTCAGCGTAGCGGCTGTACATCCTGAACAACGCGCCGGCAAAGAGTGCCGCTTCATCACCACCAGTCCCAGCACGGACTTCGAGGAACAAGCTCTTCTCGTCTCGCGGATCTTTGGGAATGAGCAGCTCTTGGGCCTGCTGCTCGATCTCACGTTGCTGGCGTTCGAGTGTGCTGCTCTCCTCCGTCGCCATCTTATACATCTCGACTCCGGCGCTGGGATCTGCAAGAATTTGAGAGGCTTCTTCCAACTGCTTTGCGTTGTCTCGATAGGTGGCAAGCAGCTTGGCCGCCGGTTCGATATCCGTCCGCTCCTTATTGACCTTGTGAAGCTGCGAGGGCTGGCTCATCATAGACGGGTCCATAAGCTGATTCGTCAACTCATCATATCGAGCTGCCAACACTTCCCATTTTTTCAATAAGGCTGCTTCCATGGCCCGTGTCCCCTTGATGTGCTCAGTCCCTTGATGCACAAAAACAAAGAGACCCTGCCCCTCAGCGAAGCAGGGTCTCTCGTATAGCCTCTTCTCGAGCTACTTGTCTTTCTTTGCGTATTTTTTCTTGAACCGTTCAACGCGCCCTTCGGTATCAATGATCTTCTGCGTCCCCGTAAAGAACGGATGGCAGTTTGAACAGATATCGACATTGATATCGCCACCAGTTGATCGGGTCTTATATTTGTTGCCGCAGGCGCAATGCACCGCGACTTCCCGATACACGGGATGAATACCCTTCTTCATAATTCACGCTCCCCTGACGTCGTCATCATCAGCCTTCGCCCATTCGAAGGCCCGACACTTTAGCCTGTCCCGGTGACCAGATACAAGTCGGATGTTATCGATTCATTGATTGTAAGAATTCCTGATTGGTCTTGGTGCCATGCAACTTGTCCATCAGAAACTCCATGGCTTCCATCGTCCCAAGCGGACTCAACACCTTGCGCAGAATCCACATCTTGTTGAGACGATCCTTATCCACCAACAATTCTTCTTTTCTCGTCCCGGACTGACTGATATCGATGGCCGGGAAGAGCCGTTTGTCAGCCAGACGGCGATCGAGATGGACTTCCATGTTGCCAGTCCCTTTGAACTCTTCAAAAATAACATCATCCATCCGGCTACCGGTGTCCACAAGCGCCGTCGCCATGATGGTGAGACTGCCACCGTTTTCGATGTTGCGGGCTGCTCCAAAGAACCGCTTCGGACGCTGGAGGGCATTCGAGTCTAATCCTCCCGACAAGACCTTGCCGCTTGGCGGCGCGATAGTATTGTAGGCACGCGCCAGACGAGTAATGCTGTCCAACAGCACGACGACATCTTTCTTGTGTTCGACCAGCCGCTTGGCCTTTTCAAGTACCATCTCAGCCACTTGAGCATGGCGCTGGGCCGGCTCATCGAAGGTGGAGCTGATGACTTCTGCCTTCACCTGCCGTTGCCAGTCTGTGACCTCTTCCGGCCGTTCGTCTATGAGCAGAACAATCAAGGTCACTTCCTTGTGGTTTTTAAGAATGGCCCTCGCGATTGCCTGTAGCAACATCGTTTTCCCGGTTCGAGGAGCTGCGACGATCAAGCCACGCTGGCCTTTGCCGATCGGGGTCGTGAGATCCATCACCCGGGTGCAGTATTCTTCACGGTCGAACTCGAGGACCAGCCGTTCTTCCGGATAGAGCGGCGTTAGGTTATCGAAGAGGATTTTGTCGCGAGACACCTCAGGATCTTCGTAATTGACCTTCTCGACCTTGAGCAACGCAAAATACCGTTCGCTCTCCTTCGGTGGCCGGATCTGCCCAGACACAATGTCGCCGGTGCGCAGATTGAAACGCCGGATTTGAGAGGGCGAGATATAGATATCGTCGGGACCGGGAAGATAGTTTGAGTCGGGAGCGCGCAGAAAGCCGAACCCATCAGGGAGCGTTTCGAGCACGCCTTCACCGAAGACCACGCCATTGTTAGCGGTCTGCGCCTGCAGAATCGCAAAAATCAATTCTTGCTTTCGCAGATTGGGTGCTCCATCGATTTTCAGATCGCGCGCCACCTCATTGAGATCAGCGATAGACTTCTGCTTTAACTCCGCGAGATGCATAACCTCCCCCTTCGTTTGTGTCATGAGTATCCTCTCAAGCCCCCTGCCGCATTCTTATCGGCAGCAATGGCACGTGGTGAACCATGGGAAATTGTCCACGGACTGAATAGTATCGTAATGGTGCTGCGTTGATGATTGTGTCGTGTATAACAGCTAAAAGAGGGTAACCCGTGAGGGACTTACCTGTTATTGCTCGTGGCTATCAGGGTATGACTCTGTCTCAATGGTTGCGGATATTGTTGCAGGTCGAAACCCATGCCGAGCTGATTCGCCTCTGTTCGCTGAGTAATTGTGACTTGTATCGAGATGCGCCCCGGAAGTCTTGTGTGTGGAGAAAGAAATTGTGAATCGAACTGAAATAGTGTTTGAATAATACCGCTGATGGCATTCCTTGTCAATATGGATGTCTCTTTCTCTCCTGTGCCTCCTTCTTTCACCGAGTCCGGCGAACTCGCCCCTACCTGAAGACACAAGTATTACTCCGACTCCCACAGTTGCAGCGTAAAAGAGGGGTGTGTTAAATGAAGAGTTTCGCGGGAGCAAGCCTTGGCGCACGACGACGAACACGCACAATACGAGCGAATATTTACATTGTCGGAAGCCAATGGCCTTCTCCCACAACTCAACTCCAAGTTGATATCAATTCAACAAGCCAAGGCCGTCTTGGCACGCACGAAAGAAGATAC
>DATEPD010000349.1:0-3527 GCA_035273365.1 Nitrospiraceae bacterium
CATGGTGAGTTCAGGAAATAGACCAAGGCTGCACCAACAGCAATGACGGCGAGAACGATCAAGAGGACTTCCGTCATCCCCGCCCTTTCTCACTCGAAGTTCTCAAGGGCAACCTGTTAGAGGTGTTGGACTGTTCCACACGGATCTGTGTCTGCTTGTCAACCACCAAGGTTTCTAGGCCATACTCCTGCCCCCAACCCATCGCGCGATTGCATAAAGAGGCTGGGCTGGTTCGGCAAGTGGACAGTCAAGGGGTACGTCTGCCCAACTCGCAGCGGCACATCGTCGGAGAGACGCCACCCATTCATCGAAAAATTCCAGATCATACATTGGCCCTCACACAAACCCGCGTGGTAGGTCACCGGGAACAAGACAGGGAAACGACGGTAGGGACGAACCAAGAAGGGGCATGGCCGCCTCGCAGGGAGGTCCATTCTAGAAGTGGTGCGAAGTAAGGCGCAAGTTCCCTTCAAGGGGAAATGGTCGCACTAGGAACCTGTGAGGGAGGCCGGTCAGCGCTCCGCGGAATTCTAACTCCTGCGACGTAGAGTCAGGAAGGCCCCGAGAATCTCCTGGCGCAACTGTGCACAGGAGTGCACTGACTGACACCCAATGAATACAGCAGCACGGGTCACCGCGAATTGCGCGCGGTGGATCCTGGATGCGACCGATCGATAAATCTCATTGAGCAACGACCTCATTTGGATAACGGGGTCCTAAAAAACCGCGGTGGCATCGTAGTTGCTCCTAGCCAGCACTATGACTCGAGGTACCACCGACCGTACTCATGAGTCGAGTAACCATCAACCTCTCAAAGCTCATAAGGAAATGCAAATGGCGCTATCTCAGATGTGGCGACGATTGTGGAATTTTCAGCGATGGAAGAAAGCAACTACCCCCATGCTGCTCAATGCAGGCACTGGGGAGGTAATTCCATTCTCTAGCGACAGCGCACCCACGAACGGGAAGTGGGTGCTTCGCCGTCCACTCACGCTGCCTGAGAGTACGCTGCCTCTCTTCCTCGAAGTTCCGCTTATCCCTGGTGGCGTCGCTATGGGGAAGGGTGCAGGGGCGTCCAATCTTCCACGCACCAGATCGCACTCCAACATAATATAGGAAACCCAGTCGCTCACCCGCCTCCACAGCAGTCCGATTAGCTTTTTTTCCTCCACAGGGGATCAACGCGACGTTGATGTGTCTCGACCATCCGGCGGGAAAAAGTTGGCACCAAAACTTCTCACCAATTGAACAGAGGGACTTTCACGGCCCCGAAGTCGATCTGAGACGCTTCCCTACCCTACCCCATCACCGCCGACCCATGATGATGAATCAACAACCACTGGTCCCCGATCCGCTCGAAGAGATTTGTGGCTAACACCTTCGCCTGCTGCGGCTCGTCAGATTGATGGGTGGTAATGTGCTCCACACAGACAACCCAGGCGATATCGCCTGCCACCTGCACGATCACATCAGTAAGCTCGAACGTCATAGAAAACGTATTGTTGAAGATCAAGACCCAGGAGTCGCGCACAAGCGGCCAGCCCGCCCGCAACGTCCAGCCTGGATGAATACAGGTCACATAATCCTGGTGCGCCCAAATTGTATCCATTTCGCCGATGTCGAGGTTGCCAAACGCGGCATAGAACGCGTAGTTCGCTTTGTTCACTTCTTCGATGCGTTGTTCTAGCATGCTGCACGATTCCTTACCTGAACAGTGAGCCGTATCATACTGTAATCACGGAGACGAGGGCGAGGGAGACGGAGGAGGCTGAGGTCGAGGTTAAGGTCGAGCGAAGGTCAGACCTTTTCTCAGCCTTGGCCTTGGCCTAAGCCTTAACCTTCCGGAAGGCTGGCGGACTTTTTCAGCAGTCTGCTATCGCTACTTCGTGAGGCGGGACGTCTGCCTATTCACAACCCAAACTCCGGCAAGGATCAGCACGATGCCGAGGATTTCAGTTGTGCCTACTGGTTCTTTCAACAATACCGCAGATAGAACGACAGCAGCCACAGGAGTCAGATTGCCAAGGACAGAGGCGCGAGAAGGCCCAATGCCTTTCACGCCGAACAGCCAAGCCTGTTGCGCAATGGCCGTTGCGAATAGAACCAGATATCCAAGCGCCATCCAATCCGCAGGCGCCACGGACCCGAGTCCCGCATCCAGCATCTTACGATCCGACCATAAGAGGGGAATTTGGAGGATAGTGGCGACGAGCAGGGTCGTCCAATTGACGGTTAAGGCCGAGTGGCGCTCCATGATCGTGCGGCTGCCAATGCTATAGAGAGCCCAGCTTGCCACGCCGAGAAAGACCAGCAGGCTGCCGAACAGCGGCTGATCGCCCACGGCCTGGAATCCCGCCACGGAAACCAAAGCCACCCCTGCGAAGGACAGGAGGCCGCCCGCCCACACGGCGCGTAGCGGAACGTCGTGAATCAACATCGCCGAGAGCAACGCGGTCACCACTGGACTCGATCCGATAATTACTCCTCCCACTGCCCCGCTCACATACTTGAGCCCCATGAGAATCAGCAGGTGGTTGCCCAACACGCCGAGCCCAAGCAGTCCCAGCATGCGCACATCCGCCTTGGTCAGCTTTGCCAAGGTGCCTTCCTGCCACCACCACGTAGTCAGGAGGATCGCCAACCCGCCGATGTCCCGCAGGACGGAAGCTTCAACAGCTGAGAATCCACTAAGGGCCAGTTTCTGGGCCACGATCGACCCGCCCCACAGGACAGCGGCAGCGATAATCGCCCCATAGGCCAGACGGCTCGTCTGAGGTGTCATGTGCAGTGGATACAGTCCTTGTTAACGGGCGTCAAGGGATTTCACCAGCATGATTCATGATGGTTCGTCGGACAGGCGGAGCCGCGAGGCCCCGAGGCGTACTTGAAAAGTCCGTCGAGAGAGCGAGCGGCGAGCCTGCTCGCTGAAGGCTCGTCGCAGCGGCGAATCCGCGATTGCGGCAGAAGCGCTCATGAAGCATGCGAATAAAATTCATTCAAGGCTGTGGCCTGACCACCAAAATCCCATCCCTGACGGTCACCAGCACGGCTGTGACTCGTGGATCAGCGATGACCACTCGATTGAGCTCTTGAATGGCTGCCGTGCTCTCATCAGGCGCCGGTTGTTGTAACACAGCCGCGTCCCACAGGACGTTATCGACGAGAATCAGTCCATGCGGTGATACCAGATCGAGTGCGCGCCGGTAGTAATTCACATAGTTGATTTTATCAGCGTCGATAAAGATCAGATCGAACAGTCCTTTGAGGGACCTCATCGTATCCAGTGCCGGTCCCATACGGACCTCGATCTTCTGTCCAATGGGTGATCGTGCGAAATACTGACGCGCGAGAGCAGCCGCCCCCTCATCGACTTCGCAGGTGAGTACAGTCCCATCCGCTGGCAACGCTTCTGCAAAACACAGGGCACTGTACCCAGTAAACATGCCGATCTCCAGCACGCGTGTCGCCTGCACCAACTGCGTCATCATCTTCAGAAATGCCCCTTCGAGCGGCCCGACGATCATCTG
>DATEPD010000350.1:0-6734 GCA_035273365.1 Nitrospiraceae bacterium
GCTCGCTGCAGACCGGCGTTGAAGAAGAATTTCAATTCCAGCATCCCCTGCGGGCAATACATATACTTGTTCGCCGTCACACGACTGATTGTCGACTCATGCATCCCGATATCTTCAGCCACCTGCTTGAGCACCAACGGCTTCAGATGCTGCACGCCCTTTTCAAAAAACTGCTCCTGAAACTTCACAATACTTGATACGACCTTGACGATCGTCTTATTCCGCTGTTCGATGCTGCGAATGACCCATTGTGCCGCCCGCAGCTTTTCGTCTAGATAGGCTTTCGTCTCCGCTGATCCGCTTTCGCCTGCTCCCATCAATTGCTTGTAATACGGACTGATGCGCATCCGGGGCAGGCCATCGTCATTCAGTAAGACTACCCATTCCCCTTCATTCTTGACGACAAACACGTCAGGGACAATGACATAGTTCTGGGTGTTCGTATACGGTCGGCCGGGCTTTGGCTCAAGCGCTTCGATAACCCTTGTCGCCTGAAACACTTCATCAACCGTAACTTCCAAGGCTTTCGCGATCCTCGCATATTGTTTCTTCTCCAAGTCTTTAAGATGGTGCTGAACAATGG
The DNA here is from genome assembly GCA_035273365.1 of Nitrospiraceae bacterium. Lineage (GTDB taxonomy): Bacteria > Nitrospirota > Nitrospiria > Nitrospirales > Nitrospiraceae > Palsa-1315. The sequence continues at coordinate 584 of DATEPD010000350.1, forward strand.
CTTCCACAATCGACCCCTTCAAGGCGCCGGGCCGGGCCCCTAATGAGCCCATGGGACTCGTCCTCAAATGTCCGATTTGTAAGAGCAAGCATTCCACGAGGTCTCGGGCCGCCACACCGGTCGGATCGAAACTCTGAATATCCTTCAGAACTGACTCCGCCTCCTTCTCAAGAAAATCAGTCCCGGCGACAAGCTCTGCGAGAGACATGCGAAGGTATCCATCATCGTCAAGGTTACCGATGATCAACCGCCCAATCCCCTTCTCACGATCAGACAAACCGGAAAACGACAACTGCCAGAGGAGATGGTCTTCCAAGGATGTTGCTTTCGCCATGGTTTGTTCATAAGAAGGGAACTCGTCCTGTGAGGATGATTGAGACTCCGATCCGCCGATCCGACGATCACTCCCAAAGTATTCTTCCCAGCCAGCCGCCGAGGCCTCATCCGGCGTATCGCGTTCTTCCGGAGTCGATTCCTCCACATTCGATGGCTCACTGTCCGCTGATGCCGCCGCATCTTCCGCCTTTTCTTCTGCACTCGTGGCCTCGCTATCCTCAGCCTCTGTGGGGAGATCCTCCAACAGCGGGTTTTCCATCAAATGTTGCGTGAGGCTCTGCTGAAGTTCGAGCCTCGACAATTGCAGGAGCTTAATCGCCTGCTGCAATTGCGGAGTCATGATCAGCTTTTGACTGAGTCGAAGGTCGAGTCTGAGCTTCATGCGCACAGATCCTTCCGCATCATAGCTTGAACCGTTCTCCTAGATAGACAGCCCGGGCCATTTCACTCTTGACGATGGTTTCGGGAGACCCTGCCTCAAGAATCAACCCCTCGTTGATGATATAGGCCCGATCCGTGATGGAGAGTGTCTCCTGGACATTATGATCGGTAATCAAAATGCCGATCTCCTTTGCTTTCAAACGGGTGATAATGTGTTGGATATCTGCGACAGCAATCGGGTCAATCCCTGCAAAGGGTTCATCGAGTAACATGAACGACGGGCTCGTTGCGAGTGCCCTGGTAATTTCCAACCGCCGACGTTCCCCACCTGACAGCGCATACGCCATACTCTTTCGAATATGAGAGAGGTCCAATTCCTTGAGCAGAACATCGACCCGGTCGCGCCGCTCTGCCCGAGAGTAATCCAGCATTTCAAGAATTGCCAGAACATTTTCTTCAACCGACAAGCGTCGAAACACCGATGATTCTTGGGGAAGATACCCAATGCCTTTTCGCGCGCGTCTGTACATTGCGAGATTTGTGATCATCTCTTCACCGAGCGAGATCACCCCCTCATCAGGCTGGCATAAACCGACGATCATATCGAAAATGGTGGTCTTCCCGGCACCGTTGGGTCCCAGCAAACCCACGACTTCACCGGCGTGGACTTCGATCGAGACGCCCTTTACGACCTTACGCGAGCGAAAGCTCTTTACCAATCCCATCGCACGTAAGCCAGCACCTTTCGAACTGTTCACCGTGGAGCCAGTCGACGGCGCATTCCCCTGAGCCGCTTCGATCACTTAGTCGCCCCTCCGTCCGGCTCGATCCGCACATGCGAGCCTCCTTCCACTACACTCCGATCTTCTGTCAAAAACATCGTGATTTGTTTGCCGCTGACCCTTGTCCCCTTATCCCAAGCTACCGGGTCGCCTGTCAGAACAATCTTATCCCCATCATGGTAGTAGATCGCTTTCTCACAGGTCGCACTTCCGGAATCCTTCTCGATTTTCACTCGTCCTGTCGCCTCAATCTTGTTGACGGAACGATTCGACACAGCCGGCATCGTACCAGGCTCTTTCGCTGGTGCAACCCCCTTGACGGCATCATGCCCTTTCTGGTTATCGCCCGCGACTGGGTCTTGCGTGCGAAAGGTCACCACCATACGATCGGAATAGACCACCAATGACCCACGAGTTAGAATCACCGTCCCTTCAAACACCGCTTGACTATCCTGATTCTTTACGGTCATCTTCTTGGCCGTAATTGTCGTGCCGACCGCTTGATCAACACCATTTTGGGGAAGGGCTGCGTCGGCCGATTCTCCCAATGAGGCCATCCCTAGCGGAATCAAATTAAGAAGCAGGAGCCAAATCCACATGGACGTCCTCAAGTACCTCAAATTCTTCGCGGTCCAAATGTCCCAACAACCCACGCCCCGTCACCTCTAACCCATGCCCAACGATACGGACGGGATCCTGCGTGCGTATCTCTCTCGTCTGATCGGTCCAAGCCAGATGATTTGTATAGATCACATATCCACTCTCGGTGTGGATCACGAGTGGTTCTGATCGGTTTGCGAGTACAAAATTCTTTGTCTCTGTATTCAATGTCCCTTCATCTCCTGTCACTGTCAATTCCTTCCCCCGCTGGCCAAATAGTGTAACGGCAACTGCTTGAAGCAGCGCCTGTTTGTCCCTTTCAAAGAGCCGAGCTTCTTGCGCCTGCACTTGCCATAGAACCGTGTCACCCTTTGTTTGGGTGAACATAAAATGAGAGATCGTGGCATCAGCGTTACTTATGGATCCAGGTGCCGCCGCCGTCGGGGTTGGAATCATGGTCGAATTGGTCACGAGCAGGTACACGAGGAAACAAGCCAACACCACACTGAGTGCTAACAAACTTCCCCTGACCCAGCGTTGCCACACGGTGTTCCCACTTCCTTTCAAGCAGCATCAATATGACTGGCACGATCGTAGCATGCGGTTAAAACCAAGTAAACGTATGCCAGAACCACAGCATGGTCGACTCGGGAGAAATGGAGTGAACGAAAGAGGGCAGTCGTCGAGGCGATATTGCGGCGTCGCACCTTTGGCTAGATCCCGTCAACAGGAGATCTAGTCGGCAGCGGGACTCGCAGGAGCTGATGCAGCAGGTGCCTGTTTCTTTGCAACCGGAGTATCTGGCCGCGTGACAAGTTCAATCGCGACAAGCTTCGCGGCATCACCGATCCGTCGTCTCGTCTTCACTGTTCTCGTAAAGCCGCCGGGTCGATCTTTAAATCGAACTGCCACGTCGCTGAATAGTTTTGAGACAACATCCTTACTTCGGATAAACGCAAGGGCTTGCCGCCGAGCCGGCAATGTCCCCTTCTTGCCGAGCGTAATCATTCGATCCGTGAACCCTCGAACTTCCTTCGCCTTCGCCTCAGTCGTCTCGATGCGATCATGTTCGAGCAAAGAGGTCACGAGACTTCTGAACAAAGCCCACCGATGTTTAGTCTGTCGTCCAAGCTGTCTGCCTTTTTTTCTATGACGCACAGGTTCCCTCTTATTTCGTTACTCGCTCTTTAAACTACCGCTGTTCTGTTGCACAGCATCCAGCTTTACACCGAGACCTAGACCCATTTCCGTCAAGATTTCCTTAATCTCGTTGAGGGATTTCTTGCCGAAATTCTTCGTCCTCAACATTTCCCCTTCGGTCTTCTGGACTAAGTCGGCGATGGTCTTGATATTCGCATTCTTCAAACAGTTTGCAGCACGGACCGACAGCTCCAACTCGTTCACGCTACGGAACAGATGCTTATTGACCTCACGTTGCGCCTCATCGCCCCCAAGATCAGCCCGGCCTTCGACCCGCTCATCGGGATTGATAAAAATGTCAATGTGATCCCTCAGAATGCCGGCCGCCGTGGACACGGCATCACGAGGCGAGATGGTCCCATCCGCCCAGACCTCCAAGGTCAACTTATCATAATCCGTCATGCGACCGACGCGAGCATTCTCTACATGAAAGTTCACCCGTTTGATAGGTGAAAACACCGAGTCAATCGCAATTACGCCAATCGGCAGCCCCTCTTCCTTATTTCGCTCGGCGGGCACATAGCCCCGCCCATGCTTCACAGTCATTTCCATATCAAACGTGGCATCCTTATCCAATGTCGCAATATGAAGATTCGGAGTCAGGATGGTCACATCTGCATCATGAATAATGTCAGACCCCTTTGCTTCACCGGGTCCCTTCTTCTTGAGACGGATTGTCTTCGGCTTGTCAGTATGTAGGGCCAGCCGCAGTCCTTTGACGTTCAATATAATGGAGGTCACATCCTCTGTGATACCAGGGATCGTCGAGAACTCGTGCAGGACCCCTTCAATCTTAACCGTGGTCACTGCCGCACCAGTCAAGGAGGATAACAGCACACGCCGTAACGCGTTGCCAACCGTAGTCCCAAACCCACGTTCATAGGCCTCTGTGGTGAATCTTCCGAACGTCTTTGACTGCGTATCTTTATCGAGTTCCACCCGTGCTGGGATCTGAAAGTCCTTCATCGCTTTAATCATGACTCCCCCTTCTCTCATCAAGTAGCCAGCCACTGAACCGTCCCAGTTCGCCGCAGAGAGCACTCCCGCTCCCAAATCCGTATCTACCTGGAATACAACTCCACCACCATCTGCTCATTCACTGGCAACGAAATCTGGTCTTTCGATGGCAAGGCTCGTATCATGCCCTTAAAGGCTGTCTTGTCGAGCTCAAGCCATTCTGGAATGCCTCGCCCATCAACAGACTCCAAGGCTGCCTGGATCGAGATCAAGGTGCGACTTCGCTCCCGAACGCTGATGATATCTCCCGCCTTGACCTGCGCACCAGGCACATTGATTTTTCGACCATTCATGGTCAGATGCCCGTGGCTCACCAGTTGCCTGGCTTCTTTTCGCGAGGCGCCAAACCCTAATCGGTAGGCCACATTGTCCAACCGGCATTCCAATAACCGCAAAAGCACCTCGCCGGTGATACCAGACTGGCGTTCCGCACGTTCAAACACGCCACGGAACTGGCACTCCATCAGACCGTAAATTCTTCGCAGCTTCTGCTTTTCTCTGAGCTGTGTGCTGTATTCCGAATTCCTCGGACGCTTTTGCCCATGCTGTCCAGGAGGATAGCTCCGTCGCTCGATCGCGCACTTCTCTGTCATACAGCGCGAGCCTTTCAGAAACAACTTCTCACCCTCTCGCCGACATAACCGACAGACGGGACCGCGATACTTTGCCACTGCTCTACCTCCAGTTACCGGACATCACCACAAGGGCGCGTCCAACATTTCGCGTACATTCGGCCTCTCTCGACATATGCCATTAGACTCGCCGTCGCTTAGGTGGACGGCATCCATTGTGCGGAATTGGGGTCACATCTCGAATCATATGGATTCGTAATCCAGCAGCCTGAAGAGATCGAATCGCCGATTCACGACCGGATCCAGGCCCGTTCACATAAACATCCACTTGGCGCATTCCGCTTTCCATCGCCTTGCGTGCAGCAGCCTCGCCTGCACGCTGAGCCGCAAAGGGCGTGCTCTTGCGAGAGCCCTTGAAGCCTTGGTTTCCTGAACTTGCCCACACGATCGTGTTGCCACTCATATCTGTGATCGTGACGATCGTGTTGTTGAAGGAGGCTTGGACATGGGCCACCCCGCTCTGCACGATCCGGCGCTCTTTCTTCTTCTTTTTTTTGATACTCATACAGGCTCCCTACTCAGATAACGGTCACGCGCTACGCTGGACGCACAGGCGGTTTCGGTTTGCTTCCCACACCGGAGCGACGACCTTTTCTCGTCCGCGCATTCGTCTTCGTCCGCTGACCGCGAACCGGTAACCCTTTCCGATGACGCAGACCGCGGTATGTACCACTATCAATCAATCGTTTGATATTCATCGAGAAGGTCTTTCTCAGATCACCTTCGACCTGATAACCCTCCTGAATAATTTCTCGAATCTTGACAATATGCTCTTCGCTCAAGTCCTTGACGCGAATTGATCCGTCGATCCCAGCCTTGTCCAAGATGGAGAGTGCGGACGCCCGCCCAATCCCATAGACATAGGTAAGTCCAATGTCCGTCCGTTTTTCCCTCGGAAGATCCACTCCAGAAATACGAGCCATAGTTCCTCCTACCCTCCCCCCTATGTTCTCACCGGCGGGGGCTGGGTGAGCCTCAATTGCGCGCATCGAACAAGCGCCGTTTCACCGCGCGCGTTCTGCGAGCACGGAGGCCACCCAACCCCCGCCCCATCTATCCTATCCCTGGCGCTGTTTGTGGCGAGGATTCTCGCAGAGAATTCGCACCACGCCCTTGCGCCGGACTACCTTACATTTGGCACAAATCGGCTTGACGGATGATCTCACTTTCATATCCCTTTCGCACTCCTATTTGAACCGATAG
>DATEPD010000351.1:0-2767 GCA_035273365.1 Nitrospiraceae bacterium
ATACCTCGATATGTTTCGCTAGACTGAAGTCCGGTCGAAAGCTGCCCTGAATCTGGCACACGAAACCTGCGGCAAAATGGCGTCATGTGTCAGTGTTGTGGGATGTTCTTTCTAGTTGCAGTAAACAGTGCGAATGGGATTCGGTGGGGCGTCTCGTGGAGTGGTTCTAACTTGGAATAAGCCGCTCAAGCGGCAGAGGACAAACTGGTGACAAGCGCAAGAGATCAGGCCATGCTAGGCGGCGAATGGTAGCGTGAAGGAAAATTTGCTACCGCCGCCCGGCTCGCTCTCTACCCACATGTTGCCGCCGTGTAGTTCGACAAGACTCTTGCTGACCGCCAAGCCTAGACCGGCACCTTCTTGAACAGGAGACGGCGCACGATGGAACTTGAGAAATACTTTCTCTTCATGGCCGGGAGGGATTCCGCAGCCTGTATCTGTCACCGTGATGGTGACTTTGTCATTCTCCGCCACATGCGACTGCACCGCGATCACGCCGCCCGAAGGGGTGAACTTCAACGCATTATGGAAGAGGTTGTGCAACACTTGTTCAACTCTGTTGCGATCGGCTCTCACGGGCGCGTCCATCACCGCTGAGGCGCGAATAGCAATGCCTTTCTTTTTTGCGATGCACTCAAAATCTTTCAACACATCGGTGATGACCTCGGACACTGACAGGGTATCGAGTTCCAATTGCGCGTGCCCGGCCTCTATTTGAGAAATGTCCAACAACATATTGACTAACCGGATCACCCGGTCCGTGTTGTAGCCTATCCGAGTGAGGTACTGAACCACCTTGTCTGGCAATTCACCCGCGACACCTTCGACTAAGTTGTCGATGTGGGCCTTGATGGCGGTCAGGGGAGAGCGCAACTCATGCGTCGCAACCGAAACAGAGACGGATTTGAGTTGATTCAGTTCTTCCAGTGTCCTATTGGCCTGTTCCAGCTGTTGCATAGTTTCGTGTAAATGGTCCTCCAACTGTCTGCGCTCGGTCATGTCGCGTGTGATTTTCGCATAGCCTTGGAGTCCACCTTTAGGATTGTACAGCGCCGTAATGACAACGAACGCCCAGAAGCGGGAGCCATCTTTTCGGACGCGCCAGCCTTCATCCGTCACTCGGCCGGCTCGTGCGGCTTGGGACAGCAGCCTGTGTGGCTTCCCCGCTTCAATGTCAGATGGCAAATAGAAGCGAGAGAAGGACTGCCCCAGGATTTCCTCGGCCCTATACCCCTTCATCATTTCGGCGCCGGGATTCCACGTTTTGACGATTCCTTCAGGATTTATGACATAAATGGCATAGTCCTTGATGCTTTCAAACAGTAACCGAAACGTAAATTCATTCTGAGGTTCCAGATAGAGACTGCTTTCGTCATCCTCCATGCTTCGAAGACTCCTTGAATCAGATCCCGCTAGAGGTCCTGCCGGTGTGCCGGACCAAAACACCCAAGCACTGCCTGCTTAAATTGATTCGTTCCAAAGGGCTTTGCGATGCATTCGCACGCCAGCTTTGATTCCTTCGCGGCTCGAAGGCGGGATGAGGATGCAGACATCACGACGACAGGCACATGAGGCAGGGCGTGTCGCGTTGCTGCCAGGACGTCCACGCCGGGGACATGGGGCAGGTTCATATCTAACAGGACACCGTCAATTGAGTCTGTTTGCAAGATTTCCATCGCAGCCCGGCCATCCTCTGCGCAAGTCACCGCGTATCCGTACAGTTCCAGACGATCGCGTAAAGCACTCGCTTGATCGGGGTCGTCCTCTACCACCAACAGTCGCTTCACTGACGCCTGTGTGGCCATACCGACCTCATAGAGGGTGACTTTGCCATGACGTGTACAGGCTTTGATCCTTCTTGCATCGAGGGAGCCGCCGCTTCAGTGATGGGTGAAGCGGCGAACTCCCCGGGACATCGGCGTCGAGGGTTGTTGAGTGTTGGCAGGATTCGCCGCCAGCTCAAACCGATTCCGCACGTCGCCTTCTGCCAAGCCAGTCCCATGTCTCAGTGGTCCTGCCAGATGTATGCGATCACGATGGAGAGAAAGATTGCCATGAGAGCGTTGCTCATGGGGAGAATGATGCCGAAATCCATGATGTTCTCCCTTCGTCCTGTGCTGGGTTTCTGCTTTACCGGCGGTTGACTCTGCTAAAACAATTCTGCAAGGGCCAGACCAGCCGGCAGCAGGCGACATAGCCATCGGGTACAAGCCATAAGATTCACTATTGGAGTGGCGATTGTAAGTCGGTCGTCGACGTGAGGTCTCGGGGCATCTTGGGAGAAGTCTATTTCAGTGTACCGAAAAAAATGCAGCGAGGATCGAATCCGATTCACTCCGTCCGGTTCGCCTGCTGAATGTGTCACCCTCCATCCATCTCATGCCTTCGAGAGATTTTAAGTCTGAAAAGTCACCTGCAGGCTCATGCAGTCTTACGGGTTTTTTTGCGCAAGAATACTTAAACTGCGTCTCCCGGTGGCCGGTAATTGATCGGTGAAGCCTTTTTGAGAGCCGCGAGTGTCTCTTCAACCGTCAGTAACGCTGTTGTGTGTAAGGAACTTAGAGCTCCTCCCGCGCTAATTGCGATCGCCGTGGCTGCCATTGAGACGTTATCGGGCGCCTCCCACAAGTTGTATGCGTCATGATCACCGAAGGCGTACCAGAAACCGTGCAGCTTTCCGCCAACCGATTCGATGTACTCCTGAGCTGCCGCTCGGCGGTCCTCCGGATTCTTGATGAGCTTCGCCCAGGTCTCTGGCGTGTAACTA
>DATEPD010000352.1:0-3969 GCA_035273365.1 Nitrospiraceae bacterium
AACCTCCTTCACTCAATGTTCACTTTGTGTGGGCTATCCTACCATGCAGATTTTTTCATGAGCAATGGAGGAGGAACAGCAGGCTGCTCAAAAAGTTCGTCCAGCAAGGCCGCAGGCGGAGCAAGAACCGCAGGCGTACCCCCGGGGTACGTTGAGGATTCTTGCGAGCTGAGAACGAAGCTGGCGGACTTTTTCAGCAGCCTGCGCTAGAGGGAGGGTTCGAAGAGACCAAGCTGCCATTCCTCGGCACGGGTCAGGGGAATAGGATAGCGCTCAGTAAAGCAAGCGGTGCAATACTGAGCCGGGTTACCTGGGGAGGCATTTAGCATGCCATCGAGACTTAAATAGGCGAGGCTATCGGCTGTGATGTACTTCCGAATCTCTTCGGTCGTGTGGCTGGAGGCAATCAGTTCTTTTCTCGTAGGTGTGTCGATACCATAGAAGCAGGGAGAGATGATCGGCGGCGAGCTGATGCGCACATGCACCTCTTTGGCCCCGGCATTGCGAATCATCTTCACAATTTTACGGCTCGTCGTGCCCCGCACCAGGGAATCATCGACCACGACCACCCGTTTTCCCTCCAACACCTCCGGCACGGCATTGAGCTTTACCTTCACGCCGAAATGGCGAATCGACTGCTCCGGTTCAATGAAGGTACGACCGACATAGTGATTTCGAATCAGCCCGAGTTCGAACTGAATTCCCGCCCCCTCGGCATAGCCAAGCGAGGCAGGCACTCCGGAATCCGGTACGGGAATGACGACATCCGCCGGCACCGACGATTCCTTCGCTAGCTGCCTGCCCAAAGCCTTGCGCGTGGCATAGACCGCGTTCGCACCGAAGATCTTGCTGTCCGGCCTGGCAAAGTACACATATTCAAAGACACACATGGCCGGACTGACCGGTGCAAACGGCTTGTGACTCGTCACTCCTTTGTCGTTCAGCACGACCAACTCGCCGGGCTCGATCTCGCGGACAATGTCAGCCCCCAGCAGATCGAACGCGCAGGTTTCCGAAGCCACGAGGTAGGTATTGCCCAGCCGGCCAAGACAGAGCGGCCGGAACCCATGAGGGTCGCGCACCGCGATGATCCCATCGTCCGTCTGCAAGACGATCGAAAACGCCCCGCGAACCTGGCTCAATGCATCGATGATGCGGGCCAGCAACGTATCGGCCCGCGAATGGGCAATGAGATGGATAATGACTTCGCTGTCTGAGGTGGATTGAAAGATGGCACCGTATGCTTCGAGCTCATGACGCAATACTTGAGCATTGATCAGGTTGCCGTTATGGGCGAGCGCCAGATTCCCGAACGCAAAGTTGACCGAGAGCGGCTGGACGTTCTTGAGATCGTTCCCCCCGGCCGTGGAGTAGCGATTGTGACCGATTGCCATCGAGCCGGTTAATTGTTGAAGCACTCGGGTATTATAGATGTCCGCGACAAGCCCCTTCCCCTTGTGGACATGAAACTCCTCACCATCGCCCGAGACGATGCCGGAGGCTTCCTGTCCGCGGTGCTGCAGGGCATACAACCCGAGATATGTGAGGTTTGCCGCTTCCTTGTGGCCGTATATCCCGAAAACCGCACATTCGTCGTGGAACTTATCGGGGGTCTCACGTGAATGGTGAAACGCGAGAGGTGAAACGATTGGAAGTTCTTTCATGGTTCGACGCTTATCCATGCGTTACCGTTTCACGGTTTACGTTTCACGTCTGGTTCAGCGTTCGCTCAATCGAAAAGGCCCACCGGTCGTAAAGCGCATCGACCGGAAGGTCGATACGGCAGCCCTCGCTCCATTGCCCCTTGTCCACTTCGATAATGAAACGGTCACCCCCTACCGTCCCGATCTTCATCGCTGGAATACCGGAGTCCCAGGCGCGGCTCAATACGTGGTCGGCCATCTCGGGCTTCACCGAAAGGATAACCCGTGATTGGCTCTCACCGAACAAGAGCGCATCGCGCCGCAATACATCGAGGGCTAATCTTACCACAGCCCCTCGCCTCATGTCCGGGGCAGAGATACAACATTCGGCCAATGCGACAGACAACCCGCCATCTGAGCAATCATGGGCAGATTGCACCAGTCCCTCGCGAATCACGTTTAAGAGGAAGTCATGGAGCCCCTTCTCCGTCTCTAAGCTCAGGAACGGTGGCGATCCCTGCTCCCGGTGATGGAGCACTTTCAGATATTCACTGCCGCCCAGGTCCTCCCGGGTCTTGCCCAGGAGGAGAATCGTATCGTCATCCTGTTTGAACCACTGCGTCATTGTCTTATCGGCTGCCTCGATCAGACCCACCATTCCCAGCATCGGCGTGGGATAAATCGAGAGCCCGTTGGTCTCATTGTAGAAACTCACATTACCACTGACGATAGGAATCTGAAAATGTTCGCAGGCATCCTTCATCCCCTCGATCGCCAGCACAAACTGCCACATGATCTCGGGCCGCTCGGGATTACCGAAATTCAAACAGTCCGTGAGCCCGATCGGATCCGCGCCGGAACAGACCAGATTCCTCGCCGCTTCGGCTACGGCAATGCGAGCCCCTTCGTACGGATGCAGCAGGCAGAAGCGGCTATTACAGTCCACCGTCATTGCGAGAGCTTTGTTCGTCCCCTTAATCCGAACCACTGCCGCATCAGAACCAGGCCGGACCATCGTGTTGGTCCGCACCATGTGGTCATACTGTTCATAGACCCAGCGTTTACTCGCAATCGTCGGTGACTCCAGCAGCGAGAGCAGCGCCGCGTTCGCATCCTTCACATCGGGAAGCGCATCGTAATTCAGATTGGTCAACATGTCCTGGAAACCCGGCGGCGAATAGGGACGCTCATAACGTGGCCCGTCATCAGCGAGCGATTTCGCCGGAATCTCTGCCACCACCTTGCCCTGATCCTTCACGCGGAGAACACCGTCACCCGTGACCCGTCCCACCACCGCCACATCGAGATCCCATTTTTTGCAGATCCGGATACAGTCATCTTCCTTGCCAGCCTGCGCCACCATCAGCATGCGTTCTTGCGACTCCGACAGCATCAATTCATAGGGCGTCATGCCGGCCTCACGCCGAGGTACCTCGGTCAGGTCCAGATCGATGCCGTTGCCAGCTCGCGACGCCATTTCGCATGACGAACTGGTCAACCCTGCTGCCCCCATATCCTGAATGCCGACGAGCAAATCGCCTGCCATCAGTTCGAGACAGGCTTCCAGCAACAGCTTCTCAGTAAAGGGATCGCCCACCTGCACCGTTGGCCGTTTCTGTTCCGACTGGTCGTCGAAGGAATCGGACGCCATCGTCGCCCCGTGAATCCCATCGCGGCCGGTCTTCGAACCGAAATAGATCACCGGATTGCCGACCCCTGCCGCCGTTCCAAGAAAAATCTTGTCCTTGTGCGCAATGCCGAGACAAAAGACGTTCACGAGCGGATTCTGCGAATAAATTTCGTTAAAGGCGATTTCGCCTCCGACCGTCGGCACCCCCATGCAGTTGCCGTAGCCCGCGATACCGGCTACGACGCCCTTAACCAAATGCCGGTTCTTCGCGTTGTCGAGCCCACCGAATCGTAGCGCATTGAGCAAGGCAATCGGCCGCGCACCCATCGTAAATATGTCACGAAGAATCCCGCCCACTCCGGTCGCCGCACCTTGATAGGGTTCGATAAACGACGGATGGTTGTGCGACTCCATTTTGAAGACCGCACAGAGCCCGTCACCAATATCCACCGCACCGGCATTTTCCCCCGGCCCCTGGACCACCCGTGGCCCCGTCGTCGGCAATTTTTTGAGGTGCACGCGCGAACTCTTATAAGAACAATGCTCAGACCACATGACAGAAAACATACCAAGCTCCGCCAAGTTGGGCTCACGCCCGAGTATCTCGACGATCTTCTTGTACTCGTCGTCCGTCAGATTATGCTGCGCGATGAGGTCTTTGGTTATTACCGGTGCTGTCACAATCACCACAGCCTC
>DATEPD010000353.1:0-2993 GCA_035273365.1 Nitrospiraceae bacterium
GAATGCAAGTACCTCAACTGATGTCGTTGGCTATAAGGTCTATAAGGCGACGGGGTCCGGAGCATACGGTGCACCTATCGCGACTCTCCATGGCAATGTGCTCTCCTATCAAGCGATTGGACTCCTGATCAACACCACATACTTTTTTGTGGTGACATCTTACGATGCGGCAGGAAACGAAAGCGTCCACTCTAATGAAGTCAGCAAGAGCATCTTCTGACGGCGGAGTCTTTAGGAGAGGAAGGGTAGGGTCGAGCAATCTGTCCGAGGTATATTTCGGTGAAAAGCAAAGGCTCCTTTGATAGATCCCTCCACTCTGGCAAAATACGATGGCCTTATTGGGGGGAAAGAGACCCTTTCGCCCGTGTGATCGAATCCGGCGGATTCTGGCGAAAGTGTTGTCGGACTAATGTTTCCACTGAGCGGAAATGTCGATCCGGCAGGTTCTTGAATCGCCGTTTGCAGTCGAGCAGGGCTTCATCTACGGTTGCGAAAGGTTGGATCGTGGCCACGAGGTGATCATAGTAGTCCATCAGTTTGAGTTCGACCGTTCTCGTGAGTGAAGGATCGCCCGCCAACGTTGCCGCAGCTTGAGCCTTGTCGCCGTGTGTTTCAACCAACGTCTGGAAGCATAGTCCCTTGAGCCGCTGCGTCACCGTGCTTCTGTCCCACCCCAGGACTTGTGCGGTCGCCTGCATGTCGAAACCCTGTTGTCTCAGACAATTCAGCACCGCCGCATCGCTGGCGGGGTCGGGAAGAATCTGTGATGGTTTGGCGCGACCAGTGAGCGATCCGGATTCGCTGCCGAGGCGCAATGACTCTTTCGTGAGCAGCGGTCCGTCGTTGAGTGCGATGGCCTGTTCCAGGCAATGCCGGAATTCCCGCACGTTACCCTTCCACTCATGCTCTACCAGAGCGCGAAGCGCCTCGTTTGACAGTTTCTGTACCGGCTTGCCCATCTGACCGGCGATTTCGATGAGAAAGGTCTCCGCGAGGATCGGCACGTCGGCGGTGCGTTCGCGTAGCGGCGGCAGCCGGAACACGAGACCTGTCAGGCGAAAATACAGATCCTCTCGAAACCAGCCTTCGGAGACACCGCGCTGCAGGTCGCGATTCGTCGCGGCCACGATACGTACATCCACCGTTGTGGGAGTCGTCGCACCGACACGATAGAACGATCGTTCTTGTAACACTCGCAGCAACTTACTCTGGTGATCTACGCGCAGATCGCCGATTTCGTCCAAGAAAATTGTGCCGTGGTTCGCCAACTCGAAATAGCCGCGCCGGTCTGCGGTGGCCCCGGTAAAGCTGCCTTTGCTATGGCCGAAGAGTTCGCTTTCGAAGAGTTCAGGAGAAATGGCCGCCATATTGACAGCGATGAAGGTCTTGCCGGTTCGTGGACTGAGCCGGTGGACTGCCCGGGCGAAGAGTTCTTTCCCGGTTCCTGGTTCGCCGAGCACAAGGACCGTCAGTGGCGACTTGGCCCCTTTCTTGAGATCGCGATAGAGGCGTAAGAGGCCGGTATCCTGGGTGACGATGCCGAGTTGCCGGCATTCGTCCCTGAGGCGATCGAGTTCCACATCGCCCATCGCGATGGACTGGCTCGTGGCAGCGCGCAGATTGTGGAGCTGATGCTCAAGCCCTTCCAACTTCCCGCGCGCTTCTTCTTCCTGTGCCTGGGCGTCGGCGAGTTGGGAGCGAAAGAGATCTTCGGATCTGATGAATTCTTCCTGTTGACCTGTCGAGTGTTCGATCGCGGCCCGCGCGACGGCGAGGTCTTCCTGCAACGTGTCGGCCCGGGTCTCGCGCAGCACCAGTGCTTCACGCACGGCGGCGGCCTCCTGCTGCAGGTGGAGCATGTCCTGTTCCAAAAGCATCAGCCGTTGATAAGCGGTGAGATGGCTCCATGCGGTTGTGCCGACGAGCACCAACAGCGCGGCTGTCAGGGGCAATGCGAGGGAAAGCACGATGTGGGCCATCGCGAGCGCCATGAATAGGCCTACCCCATACGCGGCAATGGCAGTCCCGGCAAAGAGCAGGCTGATCGTGCCCCGGAACCGTAGAAGAAGCCAGGCGACCAATCCAGCTAGAAACAGCGTCATCACCGAGCGTCCGGCTGCACCGAATTGCCAGAGCCGGTCATCGGTGAGCAGCATGTTCAAGACGTTGAGATGGACCACCGAGCTGGTGACCGCCTGTCCCGTGGGCAAGAGCAAGTCGCCCCCTGCGATCGGGCTTGGAAGAAACACGACGACCTTGCCGTTGAACCACTCGGTGAGCCGATCGCTCTCGTGATGCTCGATGGCGTTCCAGACGGCAGACATGGGAACCGTTGGGAAGGCATTGATGGTTCCATTGCCGACATAGTTGACTAAGATCGAAACCGTACCTTCTTCAGAACGTGACGGCTTTGTCGGTGAGAGTTGTTGTTGAAATGCCTCGAACAGTGCAATCCCGAAGGCCGGAACGGATTGCGAGTCACCGGTTTCCGCCACAGGCACCGTTCGTGCGATGTGATCAGAATCACTTGTGACCAGCAGATGGCCGATGATTGCGGTGTCCGGGGTCAGCGTCGTGTCCGGGCTCTGTACGACGACAATAGGGTTGGCGATGCTCATGGATTCCAGCAATAGGGCATCGCTCGCTGCCCCGCCGCGCTGCGCCGGGCTGGCATGGTCGAGTCGATGATCGAGGCCGATCGCGAGGGCTCCGGATTCATGCGCGCTGGTCAGGAGGCGCGCGAAAATAGCCCGGTCCCATGGCCCGGTGCCGAACTCTTTCTCGCTTGCCGGATCGCGTGCGACGACGAGAAGGGAAGGACTTACCGGAATGGGTGCGCGATTGGCCAACCAGAAATCGTATAGGGTCCAGTCCAGTGCCGTGAATGTGGGTAAAGCTGCAACCGACAGACCGAACGCCAGGACCGTCGCAATCAACCCCATAGTACCCGCTTGGAGCCATGAAGAACTGAGAAATTGTCGCCAAAGGCGTGA
>DATEPD010000354.1:0-4355 GCA_035273365.1 Nitrospiraceae bacterium
CACTCCGACGATTTCGAACTGCAACAGATACTCACTGAACATCTTGATCCCGACCGCGTGGGTATCGCCGTCCTGGAGTACTGCCGCAGTAGTCGCGTCGCCCTTTGCGCCTCCGAAGGGTGAACGGAACAGGAGGGCCAACATGTACAATGATCCGATGGCTGCTGGAGCCAGAAAATACAGGTATGAGGAATGGAAATATCGATCGTCGGTCTTTAAGTTCATGAGCATCAAGACAAAGAGATACAAGACGAGGATCGCACCGGCGTAGGCGATGACCTGCATGGCCCAGATAAACTCGGCGTTGAGGAGGACAAAGAGTCCGGAAACATGGACCAACAGGGCCAGGAGCGCAATACCGCAATGCACGGGGTGTCTGAGCGCGACTGTCAAGACGCCTGCGGCAATACTGACGAGAGCGAAATAGGTAAAAAAGACGACAACCATCGATCGACTCAGCCCAGATGCTTGGGTGGCGGTTGAGTCGGCTTCAGTACCGATTGCGGGAAGTAATACCTATATTCCCTGCTTTCCTCAACGTTCTCCTCCTGATTGTGCGCGTACAGATACTTTTTGGCATCCTCAAGATGTCGTTCCCCAATTTCGTACAACCGCTTCTTGTCAAACAGCAAGGTGCGTTTGTCATGGGTTGAGAACTCGTACACCTTCGTCATAGCCAGCGCGTTGACAGGACAAGCCTCGACACAGTAGCCGCAAAAGACGCATTTCGTAATGTCGATGTAGAACTCGCTGGCAAACCGTTGCAGTGGACGTTCCGCATCTTCCGAGCTGATGACCTTGATACAACGTGATGGACAGGCGGCCTCACAGAGGTCACAGCCGACACAACGTTCCTGGTGATCGTCGTAGCGTAAGAGTGCGAGTGCTCCCCGATGAGTGTCGGGAAGGGTTCGTTGTTCACGTGGATACTGGAAGGTAATGGGTTTGTGGAACATGTGCTTGAACGTGACCTTCATGGCCTCCCGAATCTCATTGAACAATGCGGCGTCGAGGATTTGCTTTACGAGTGTGGCGACACGCATGTGGGTATCCTGCTTCTCCTTAAACCTTTTCGATCGTCACACGGGTGTGCTTGAATGAGGGAACTCCCGTTGTCGAATCAACCTGAACCGACATCAAGTCCTTCACCGGCGGCTCATTAAAATGCTCCGGGAAGAAGCAGGTCTGCGGAGCGACGGATTGATCGGGCTGCACCATCACTTGCAGCGAACCGCGGTCCGACGTGAGGCGCACCATCGTCCCCTCACCCACTGCCAGCCGTTCCATGTCTTGGGGACTCATCCTGAGCCGCCCGGTATTGGGAGCGATCGTGATGAGTCCAGGAGCTTTGGTGGACATCTTACCTGAATGGTACAGGGTTTGTCCCATCAGCAACGCGAAGGGTCGCTGATTTTTGGAGTCAATTGACGCAGGGGCCCGATAGCGCGCCGCCACATCAGCGCCGTAGCCGTTTAAGAGATAGCGGTCCACAGTTGGCACAACCTTGCGTGGCTGTCCGAGGTTGTAGTACCCGGGAAGCAACTTCATTATTTCGGCCTGAATATCGTTCGAGGATTCGTACGCCCATTGACAGCCTAATGCGTTGGCCAGTGCCGTCATGATGTGCCAATCCGGCAAACTTTCTCCGATTGGATCGATGGCCTCGCGAACCCGCAAGACTCGGCCTTCCAGATTGGTGAAGGTGCCGTCTTTTTCCGCAAAGGTGCAAGCCGGAAGCACGGCATGGGCCATGCGGGCAGTTTCGGTCAGGAACGGATCCTGGACGACCAGTAACTCTAGTCGGTCCAACGCAGCGCGAACTTCCATCGATGCAGGCAACGTGGCAAGCGGATTTTCTCCGATCACATAGAGGGCGCGGATCTGGCCGCTCCTGCAACGCTTGAGAATCTCTACGAGATTCGCGCCGGATTCAGCTGCCGGAAGCGTGACGTCCCACGCCTTGGCCATACGGTCGCGTGCTACCGGATCATGAAACGAGGCTTGGCCGGGGAGGAATTCAGGCGCGACACCCATGTCCACGGCGCCCTGCTCGTTCGGCTCTTCTGTCACCGTATTTACCCCGCAACCAGGCTGACCCAACTTGCCCGTGACCCAGGCGAGGTCTATCAGTTTTAACACGTTCTGATACCCATCGACCCGGCGAACGATGCCTTCCGCGCAGAGAATGATGGAACGGGGTGCCTCGGCAAAAATCGCGGCGGTGTCCTTCAACGATTCGACCGACATTCCTGTTTGTGCAGCCACCTGCTCCAATGATACGTGGGCCACGGCCGCTTTCAGGGCTTCAAAGGCTTTGGGGTGCTTCTTGACACTGTCCTCGTGGATCAAGTCCTGCTCAAGGGTGGCCTTCACAAGTCCGTCGATCACAAGTCCCTCCGTTCCTGGTTTGATCAGAACGGGATGAGATGCAAGCTTGGCCATGTTCGTGATGGCGGAATCGATGACCACCACTTGGGCTCTATAAACACGAATCGCTTCTTTGATGCGGACGGCCGTGAGTGGGTTGGTCTCCGTGATGTTGGAACCAATGAGTATCACCGCCTTGGCCTTCGTCAGATCTTCCCAGTCATTCGGACTCCGTCCGATCTCCAAGGCATGTCGAGAGGCATGCACGAAGTTGAGGTGACCATAGCGTGCGCTGCTGTCCAGCTGGTTAGAACGGAATCCGGCTCGCATGAGTTTTTGGAAGAGATAGAGCTCTTCATTGGTGCAGCGGGCCGTAATCAGGCCGGCGATCGCGTCGGGTCCGTGCTTGCGTTGGATGTCGGAGAGCCGATCAACCACCTGGTGCATGGTTTCCAGCCAGGGGGTTTCGACGAGCTGATTGCCTTTACGAAGGAGCGGTTGTTTCAAGCGTGTCGGACTGTCGATGTATTCGAATCCAAACCGTCCTCGTACACAGATCCCACCGTGCCCCTTGGCCGTGTCGGCTCGGTCGCCCCACTTGTTCTTCCAGGACAGAGGCGAGGTTACGCGGACAACTTCAGCGTCCTTTGTCTCAAGATACATCTGGCAGCCGTCCCCGCAGTAGTTACACGTCGTCGTGGTTTTCTTCATCTGCCACGGTTTATAGAGATACTTAGAGAACTTATTTGTGATTGCGCCGACCGGGCAGACGGCGAGGCAGTCTCCACAAAACTCGCAGGACAGTGCGAGATCTCCTTTCGGCACGACTTGATTGAATCCGCCCTTCTTCATGAACTGGAGCGCGTCGATCATCAACACGTCCTTACACACGTTGATGCATTCTGCGCATGCAATGCAGCGGTTCATATTAAAGTCAAGCACCGGGCTGCGCGTATCTTCTGGAATAAATTTCTGCTTCGCGTTGGCCAAGTTCGTGACCCCGTGCCGGAAGGCCATGTCTTGCAGTTCGCAATGACCGTCGGCATCACAGACCGGACAGTCGAGAGGATGGACCGAGAGATGTTTTTCCACCGCCTTCTTCCGGGCTTGGAAAAGATCGTCCCCCTCGGTTCTGATGATCATGCCGGCCGTCGCTTTGGCGGAGCAGGAACGGATAGGCGCCTTTTTACCTTCCTGCATGACCAAACACATGCCGCAGGAGCCGAAAGGATCGAAAGTATAGTGGTAGCACATGGCCGGGATGATCTTGCCCGTGCTCGAGATGACGTCGTAGAGCGAGACCCCGTTCTTTGCTGCAACGGTTTTCCCATCGATCGACAGTTCGATGGCGACTGCTTCCACATCAGGATTAGTTGCTGGCTTTAAACCCATATTTCTTCCTCGCAAACCGTGAAACGAAAAACGCGATATGTAATCGCCGGGTTAACTTTTCAGTGTCACATCTCACATTTCACGTCTACCTGTCGCACTCCCCCATCACAATGTCGTAGGTCCCGAAAATCGTGACCGCATCGGAGATCATGTAGCCTCGGGACATATGGTCGAATGCGCCCATGTGAATAAACGAAGGGGCGCGAATCTTCAAGCGGTAGGGTTTCCCGCCACCCGTGCTCACAATATAGAATCCCAATTCCCCCTTGTGCGCTTCGGTCCCACAATAGATTTCTCCCGGAGGAGCGTCGAAGCCCTGCGAGAAGAGCTTGAATTGCTGGATCATGGCCTCCAGATTCGTAAAAACCCGTTGTTTTGGCGGAAACGTGACGCTGGGCACATCAGCCATAATGGGACCATCCTGCATCTGTTCCAAGCATTGCCGGATGATTTTTACGCTCTCATAGAGTTCCTGAACTCGGATCCAGTACCGATCGTATGTGTCACCGTTCTTGCCGAGCGGCACACTGAATTCACATTTTGAATAGGCCGAATACGGCTCGGCTTTA
The DNA here is from genome assembly GCA_035273365.1 of Nitrospiraceae bacterium. Taxonomy (GTDB): domain Bacteria; phylum Nitrospirota; class Nitrospiria; order Nitrospirales; family Nitrospiraceae; genus Palsa-1315. Next base: position 4,329 of record DATEPD010000354.1, read on the forward strand.
CGGAGGTCGTAGTCGACACCTGAACCG
>DATEPD010000355.1:0-3331 GCA_035273365.1 Nitrospiraceae bacterium
CTGAGGAGCCAGCATTCGCCGCCGGGTCTCTTCCCGTAAGGCTCGACAGAGATCCGACTCCGGTATGGAATGAGCCTGGGCATAGGCCTCGATGTCTGCAGAGACAAGGTTATGCATCGGTGAGAGCCTGTGGGTTTGAAAACGGATGATTCGTTGCGTACACTACGCGACAGGATTTAGATCGGCGCAATCATAGCATGACGGTTCCTGGAGGAGATACCCTACTGTGAAAACCCTGAAGACTGTGGAAGCCTTGACGACCAGCCTCTTGGAGATCCAGCGCATTAACAGCGCGGCTTCACTCCTCTCGTGGGATCAAGAAACCTACATGCCGGCCGGCGGGGGCGAGGCCCGCGCCGAGCAGATTTCGACACTCCAGGGCATCGCACACCAGAAGTTGATCTCGACAGATATTGAACGATTACTCGCCACCTGGGTCAATCCGGAGACCGGCGAGCTTCGTGAAGATCCCGGAGATGCGTGGGACGAACCCACGCGGTCATTGCTCCGTGAAGTGTGGCGCGACTTCAGCCGTGCAAAGAAGCTGCCCTCCGATTTTGTCGTGACCCTCAGCCGGGAATGTTCACTGGCACAGCAAGTCTGGACCGAAGCAAAAGAGAATAACGCCTTTTCGAAATTCCTCCCGAATCTCCGCATCGTCTTGGCGCTGAAACAGCAGGAGGCCGAGTACCTCGGCTACAGAGACTCGCCGTACAATGCGTTGCTCGACGTGTACGAGCCGGGCTGCACCATCGCCGCATTGCGCCCGCTGTTTGCGCAAATCAAGGAACGTCTCGTACCCCTGCTCAAAAAAATTCAACAGAGTACGGTGCAAGTCGACGATACCAAGCTCTTTCACACTTTCGATCAAACGCGCCAACTGGAATTCGGCCGGCTGGTGTTGATCGCCATGGGCTACGACTTTGAGCGGGGTCGCCTCGACTTGTCCGCGCACCCCTTTACGACGTCATTCCATCCGACGGACGTTCGCGTCACCACACGCGTGCACGAACACGATCTCCAATCCTGCCTGTTCAGCTGCATCCATGAAGGCGGCCATGGGCTGTACGACCAAGGGCTCGATCCCCGTTACTTCGGTACGCCGCTTGGCGATTCGGTCTCGCTCGGCATTCATGAGAGCCAGTCGCGCATGTGGGAGAACTGCGTGGGCCGGTCGCGCGCATTTTGGCGCTTCTTTTATCCAATGCTGCAACAAACATTTCACCATCAATTGCACGGCCTCGATGAGGAACAATTCTACGCGGCCATCAATCGCGTGAAGCCGTCGTTGATTCGAGTCGAGGCCGATGAACTCACCTACAATCTCCACATCATGCTGCGGTTCGAAATCGAGCAGGATCTCATCGAAGGACGGACGCGCCCGGAGGACCTGCCGGGCATCTGGAACCGAAAAATGGAGGAATACCTGGGCATCGTTCCCTCCAATGATGCGGAAGGTGTGCTGCAAGATGTGCACTGGTCGTTCGGCGCCTTCGGCTATTTCCCAACATATACACTCGGGAATCTGTACTCCGTTCAATTCTATGAACAGGCCAAGCTGGAGATCCCGCATCTGGAGGATGAAATTGCGGCAGGGCAACTGATGGTGCTGCGGCGTTGGCTCGGACAAAAGATTCATCGCTGGGGCAGGATGTTCACGCCGGATCACCTCGCCCAACGAGTGACGGGGAAGAGCCTCGACCCCGAACCATTCTTGTCCTATGCAGAACGAAAATACGGCGAACTCTATAAATTAGACATCAAGCAAGGGTAGGGAGAAATGGGGGTATGGGGGATAAAGGATACCGGGTTAGCAGTTCCCCCGCTATCCCGCTGCCTCCACTACCCCCCTACCCCCTAATTTAATATCCCATAGCCTGATTAAGCTTGGTCAGGCTCGTGGCAGACAACGTGAATTCCGACTGCACCTCGATGCGAGACGGCACTAAGAGCGTCGTGTGAAAGACAATGTCACGGATCGGGATCTTGAACTCCGGTTGCTGGGGCGTACTCAATTCGACTGACTCGACCGACTGGGTGATCGCTCCGCTGCCCTGTGGACCATAGACAGCCACCACCGCCTTCAGGATCTCCGCAACCTTTTCGTTCGTCTCAACCCCTGCGATACCTTTCTCCAGCAACGGAATCACTTCTTCCTGTGCCTGATCAGACGGAGTAAAGTTTTCCACCCGTTCTTTCCGGCGCAGCGACATCAGGTCATTATCGAGATCTTTACTGAATGCTCCATAGGCAAACCGAAAGAACTCAAAATGAAAGCCTTTGAAGCCCTTGCCGAACATTTGGAGCTCGCACAGAAAACAGAGTTGCTGCAGTTTCACATCGCTGAGAAGACCATGGGGTTCCGCATGATGCAGAACATAGAGCAGGAGAGCCCGGTCAACCGTAATTTGATGAGGTGTCCGCATACCAGTCGTCGCTCCTTCGATCTGCCCTTAAAGGGTGGCACTATAGCCAGCGCCTGAGATCTCCGTCAATTTTATCCCTCCGTTGCCCTCATGCACGACACCCCTTGACCAGTTGAGTAGTTTCGTCTTTAATGAGACGCATCGGAGGCCTGGCATGGCACAGAAGCACGTCAAGGAAATGCAAGCCCTGGTGGAACACCTGGGCAAGCATCAACTCAAGCTCACCCGCCAACGTGAATTGATTCTGAACGCCTTCCTCCGGCAGGAACACATCACTGCAGAGGCGATGTATCACCAACTGGCGAAGTCCGATCCTCATCTCGGACTCGCGACAATCTACCGAACGCTCAATCTGTTCTGCGATGCCGGCCTCGCACAAGCCAGGCATTTTGGCTCTCAGACGAAGTACGACAACGTCTCGCACAAAGGTCACCACGATCACCTCATCTGCACCGGCTGCGAGAAGATTGTGGAATTTGAGAACGAGGAAATTGAGCGACTCCAGGAAGAAGTGGCTATCCGAAACGGCTTTACCATTAAGACCCACCGACTTGAACTCTACGGCCTCTGTGCTCGCTGCCGCGATTGACGCACCCCATTAAGTTTTAGTATAATTTTGAGATAGCTTATCAATTTCAATTCCATAGGACCTTGATCATGCCACTCGTTTGTTCTCTACCCATATTGGGCCGAATAATCCTCTCAAGTCTCTTTCTGTTCATCGCCGCCGGGATCTTTGTACCCTCCGTCCCAGCTGCCGATACACTCACGATCTATTCAGGCCGCTCGGAACGCCTCATCAAGCCGGTCCTTGACGTCTTCACCGCAAATACCGGGATTCAAATCGAACTGTTGTCCTCCGGGACGACAGAATTGGTGAACCGGTTGAAGGCTGAAGGCGATCG